>NZ_CP113977.2:1832282-2137663 GCF_026870175.2 Flavobacterium aestivum
ATTTAGGTGTTTAATTGTAAATAAAAAATCCGCCAAGTTGCTATAACGAGGCGGATTTCTGTTGAATTCAGGTTGGATTGTAAAATTATTATCTAAAAAACTAAAATTAAAACTAAAAGCACAATTACCAACCTGTAAACGGTATGCTAGTAGTACGTAAAACGTCTTACTTTAGCAATGTATTTGGCAAGTCGAATAACTTGGTGGCTATACCCGTATTCGTTGTCATACCAGATGTATAATACTATGTTTTTTCCATCTTTAGATACAATTGTAGCATTGCTGTCATATATAGAAGGTGCCGAAGTTCCTACGATATCTGATGAAACCAATTCATTATTCAATGAATATTTGATTTGCTCTACCAATTCGCCTTCAAGTGCATATTTTTTCATGATGGTGTTAAGTTCCTCAACTGAAGTTTCTTTAGTTACTTCAAGATTTAAAACAACCAATGATCCGTTTGGAACTGGTACACGAATAGCATTTGATGTTAATTTACCTTCTAATGATGGTAATGCTTTTGCAACAGCGGTACCAGCACCAGTTTCGGTGATAACCATGTTAAGTGCAGCAGCTCTACCACGACGGTATTTTTTGTGCATATTGTCGACCAAGTTTTGATCGTTTGTATAAGCGTGAATAGTTTCTAAGTGTCCTTTTACAACTCCTAATGTATCTTCAATCGCTTTTAAGATTGGAGTGATAGCATTAGTTGTACAAGAAGCAGCAGAGAAAATATCTATTTCGTCTGGATTGTACTCGTTTTGGTTTACACCATGAACGATATTTGGAACTCCTTTTCCAGGTGCAGTAAGTAATACTTTGCTTGTTCCTTTTGAAGTTAAATGACGGCTCAATGCTTCTTGAGTAGTGAATGCACCTGTATTGTCAATCACTAAAGCATTATTGATCCCGTATTGTGTGTAGTCAATTTCTTCAGGAGTGTTCGCTGTAATGATATGAACAGTTGTACCGTTGATAATTAAAGCATTGTTGTCCGGATCAGCAATAACAGACCCTTGGAAATCTCCGTGAATAGAATCGTAACGTAATAATGAAGCTCTTTTTTCTAGGCTGGTAGCATCGTTTTTGTCTCTCGTAACGATAGCTCTCAAGCGCATTTGTTCTCCTTTTCCTGTCTTAGACATTAGCTCACGTGCCAATAAGCGTCCAATACGGCCAAAACCATAAAGAACAACGTCTTTAGGTTGAATTTCTTCGGATAATTTAGCTCCTTTTAATTTTTCTATAACAAAATGTCTAGCATCTGGATATTTCTCATCTTCTAATCGATACTCGTAAGTAAGTTTACCAATATCTAATTTTGAAGGCGGTAAGTCTAAAGTAAGAATCACATTGGCAATTTCTACTGAGTCAGAAACCGAAATAGGTTTGCCTACAAATTTACCTGCATATTCGTGTAAGTTGATAATTTCACTTACGTTCCTGTCAATTAATTGATTACGGAATAAAACCAATTCAATGGATTTGTCGTACCACAAATCGCTAATGATTTTAATTAATTCTACTCCTGAACGTCTTCTGTCGGCTTGAAACGAAACCTCTTTTTCGTATAAATCCATGTTGTTGATGTTGAAAATTTGTAATATAAATTAAAGCAATTTTTTAAAATTTGGTGCAAAAGTACTTATTTCAATCGATTTCGTAACTATTTTTAGCTTTTTTTTGGGATAAAAAAAACTGCCTTACAATTGTAAGACAGTTTTAAATTTATGGATTTAACGTTTTAGATAATTATTCGAATGACTTCTCCGTTTTTATTAATCATTTCGATACGAATACTTTGTTTTTCATCCTTATTATTTAAAAGTTTAGAAACTGATTCAATGTTCGTTGCTTTCACATTATCAATGCTTAAAATGATATTTCCAGTAAGTTCATCACTGTATTGTTGTAAATTATCATTGTTGATGGACTTAATTTTTACTCCATAATCAATTTTGAATTTCTTTTTATCATCTGCATCAATATTTTCGAGCTCGATACCTTTGAATTCGATTGTAAAAGTTTCATTTTTACTCAAAATAACGGGTACAATCATTGATTTACCGTTTCGTAGGTAAGTTACCTGAACTTTGTCGTTAGGCCTTTTGGTGTTTACATAACCTGAAAGATCTGCGAAAGTGGCAATACTTTGGTCGTCTAATTTTACGATGATATCTCCTTTTTGTAATTTAGCTTTTTCGGCTCCCGAGTTTTTGGATACTTTACTAATATAGAAACCTTGTGTCTCTGTAATGCCCAATTCTTTGGATGCTGTGCTGTTTAGCTCGCCTCCTTCAACACCTAGAATTCCTCTTTGTACATTTCCAAATTCCATAATGTCCTCGATTATTTTTCGGGCATTATTAGAAGGAACCGCAAAAGAGTATCCAACATAAGAACCTGTCATAGAAGAAATCATTGTGTTGATTCCTATTAGCTCACCACGAGTATTTACTAGTGCACCACCACTGTTACCAGGATTTACCGCGGCATCAGTTTGTATAAAAGATTGAATCCCTCTGGTATCTAGATTTCTGGCTTTGGCCGAAACGATTCCTGCTGTTACAGTCGAAGTTAAGTTATATGGATTTCCTACTGCCAATACCCATTCTCCTACCTTAACTGAATCTGAATTGGCAAACGTAGAATATGGTAATTTTTCGTCGGCATTAATTTTCAGTAAAGCAATATCCATTTTAGAATCGGTTCCAATGAGTTTCGCTTTGTATGTTTTCTTATTGTTTAAAGTAATTTCAATATCAGTTGCATCTTTTACAACATGATTATTAGTTACAATATAACCGTCTTCAGAAATAATAACGCCTGATCCTGTTCCCACTTGTTCTTGCTGTTGTTGTCCTCCATATCCGTAAAAGAATTCCATTATAGGATTGGTAACGGTTCTTACCGATACATTTTTTACGTGTACTACAGTGTGAATGGTTTTTTCTGCTGCAATAGTAAAATCAGTGTTTTCGGGAGTTAAGCCAACAGGTCTTCCGTAGTATTCAGGAGCAAGTGTTGTAACTCCATGCTTGTTGGATGAAAAATAACCATTGTTGTCAAATAATAATTTGTATGCCCCAAGGGTAGTAGCACCACTCAACAATGATACCAAGAATAATTTTGAAATTTGTTTCATGTCTATAATAATATTTGAGGTTTTAAAGTTTGTGAATTTTTGTACGTGTTAATCGTTTTTTTTGGACTATTTCTGATGTTTTATTTATTTCATAAAGCATTGTTTATTTTATGAAATATTTAAGTTTTATTAGTTATTTAGTCACGAATTTAGCAGAAAATTTTTTTCGTACAATGTGGTTTAACGCTCTTTAACAATGATTAACAATTCATTAATAGTTTGTACTTTTGTATCATTAAAATTGAATAAAAAATGCAATTAGATTTTTATAAATATCAAGGAGCTGGGAATGATTTTGTTATGATTGACAATCGTTCAGGATTTTTTCCAAAAGAAAATATACAATTGGTTGCTCATTTGTGTGACAGACGTTTTGGAGTAGGGGGAGATGGGCTTATTTTATTAGAAAACGATTTGGATACCGATTTTAAGATGGTGTATTATAATTCAGATGGCAATCAAAGTTCGATGTGTGGTAATGGAGGACGTTGCTTAGTAGCTTTTGCCAAAGATCTGGAAGTAATTCACGACAAAACGACTTTTATAGCTACAGATGGTTTGCATCATGCTACATTCGAGGATAACGGATTGGTTTCTTTACAAATGATAGATGTTCCTGCTATAGATGTTCAAAAGGATTATTCGTTTTTGAATACCGGTTCTCCACATCATGTGCAAATGGTAGAAGATTTGGAGCACTATAATGTAAAAGAAAATGGAGCTGCGATTCGTTATGGGGATTTGTATGGCGCAGCAGGAAGCAATATTAATTTTGTAAAAAAAATAGACGATACCACCTTTAGACTTCGTACCTACGAAAGAGGGGTTGAAGATGAAACGTTGGCTTGTGGAACCGGAGCCACTGCTGTTGCAATCGCAATGAATGCCACAGGACAAACTGATGCTACAGCAATTAATGTGAATGTAGAGGGAGGAAAATTAGTTGTTTCTTTTGATAAAAATCAAAATGGATTTACGAATGTTTTCTTGAAAGGACCTGCAGAATTTGTATTTAAAGGAGTGATAGAGATCTAAGATTTAAGATTAACGATTTTTGATTTCAGATTTGGAAATTAAGAATCTTGTACGAGTCTGAAATCTAAATTCTGTATTCTAAAATCTAGAATTTAAATGATAACACTAAAAGGCGATAATATTTACCTCAGAGCACTTGAACCTAATGATCTGGAGTTCATTTATGCAATGGAGAATGATCAGAGTATTTGGGAAGTGAGTAATACACATACACCCTACAGTCGGTTTTTGGTCAAGCAGTATTTAGAAAATGCTCATCAGGATATTTATGAAGCCAAGCAATTGAGATTGGCAATTTGTCAAGATCAAGATTTTCCGGCTTTGGGACTGATTGATTTGTTTGATTTTGATCCTATGAACCATAGAGCTGGTATTGGTATTGTAATTCAGGGTGTTGAGAACAGGAATCAGAATATTGGATCAGAAGCATTGGAGTTACTTATTAAGTATTCTTTTTATAATCTTAATTTGCATCAGTTATATGCAAATATTGGATGTGAAAATAAGGCTAGTATTGCTCTTTTTACTAAATTTGGTTTCGAAAAAATAGGCATAAAAAAAGATTGGACTTTTGTCAATGGAGTATATAAAGACGAGGCCATTTATCAATTAATCAATAATTAAACGAGTTTCAGAAAATAGGAACGAGTTAGAATAACAATTTTAAATTTAATATATTTTGAACGTAAAGAAAGTAGTATCTATAAGTGCTGTAGTAATTGTATCCATTTTGATTGTTTACGGTTTTGTTTTGATAACCCAAATATTTAGTGACAATACAAAATTTTCAGAAAAAGAGTTGTATGTCTATGTGCCAACAGGATCAGACTATGATCAAGTAAAGAAAATAATTGCTCCGTATGTTAAACATATGGATCGTTTTGAAATGGTAGCTGGAAAAACGAGCTATCCAGAAAATGTGAAGCCAGGACGCTTTTTATTTAAAAAAGGAATGAGTAGTTATGATTTGGTTAGAACAATGAAAGTTAATGATCCAGTAAGATTAGCTTTCAATAATCAAGAGCGTTTAGAAAATTTTGCAGGAAGAGTAGGTTCTCAATTAGAGCCTGATAGCTTAGAGTTATTGAATACTTTCAGAGATTCTGTTTTCTTGAAAGAAAATGGATTTACAGAAGAGAATGTTCTTGTAATGTTTATTCCTAACACCTATGAAATTTACTGGAATACTTCGGCGGAGAAGTTTCGAGATAAAATGATTAAAGAATATCGTAATTTTTGGAATAAAGAACGAACAGCTAAGGCAGCGGCTCAGGGCTTAACGCCAATTCAAGCTACCATTTTGGCTTCGATAGTGCATAAGGAATCCGTTAAGAAAGATGAGAGACCAAGAATTGCAGGAGTTTATTTGAATAGAATGAGATTAGAAATGCCATTGCAGGCTGATCCAACAGTAATTTTTGCAATGAAATTGAAATCAAATGATTTTAATCAAGTAATCAAAAGAGTGTTTTATAACGATTTGATTATGAAACATCCTTATAATACCTATGTAAATATTGGCCTTCCTCCAGGACCAATTGCTATGCCAGACATTACAGCACTAGAGGCAGTTCTAAATCCTGAGAAACATAATTATATCTATTTCTGTGCAAGTGTAGATCGTTTTGGTTATCATGAATTTGCGGCAACTTTGTCAGAGCATAATATTAATGCAAAAAAATATTCTGATTGGATTAATAATCAAGGGGTACAGCGCTAGAATTTATATCCCTTAGGGAAAATATTTAAAAGGCTTCAAAATTTAACTTTGAAGCCTTTTTTTATCACAAAAAAGATGTTCTCAAAACCGTGATTACATGTGAGATGGAAATGCATTTATCGATTTAGAAAAATTAGGTTTTTGGACTTAGCTTTAGTTGTCGGATACAATGTAGCAGCTCGACCTTTATAATCATGCTCAAAATGACGATATTACTTGATAATTCTTATATTTTTATTTCAAAAAATATATCAAAATTGCAGTTTCGTAATCATTATGTAGCTATTTTACATTTTTAAGACGTTTTTGCTTTTTTTAAATAAGAATAAACTTATTTTTTTAAGCTCATTTTTTTGTGTTTTTTCAATCATTCTTTTCTATTCTCAAAACCCGAACACCCGCACAGTTAGGGACTTATAGAGAGTAAATCTAGACTGTTGGTAGTTTTAAAGCCTTGATTTTCAGCTTTATTTTTTAAGTTGTATCTTTGTGCATAGAAATTTCTTAACGGGACAGCGTTTTGAAGAAATCCAAATTATGATAAAAAAATGGTATTATTGCGCAAGTTTGATTGTTGTTGTAGCTTATTTAAGCTCCGGTTTTAAACCCTCCAAATTAGAATCTACCCCATGGTTTCTAATTAACGAAACAGATGATACATCCTACTTACTACCATCATTAAATGTGAGCGATTATACCAATTCTGAAATTCCTTATACAGGAAATTTTTTTATTGGTTATAAAGAAGCAATCGGCTTCAAAGAATCACAAGGAAAATACAAAAAAATTAATTCTCTCGGCTATTTAGGAAAATACCAATTTGGTATTGAAACGTTAAAAACTATTGGTATTTACAATAGTAGTGCTTTTTTGAACAGTCCTAGAATGCAGGAAAAAGCTTTTATTGCCCTTTTGTCTAAAAATAAATGGGAGTTAAGAGCTATTATCGAAAAGTATGATGGTGCCGTTTTAAACGGAACCAGAATTACTGAGTCTGGTATTTTGGCAGCTGCACATCTTGCTGGTGTGGGGTCTGTTAAAAAATATTTCAGATATAATGGGAAGCGCTTTATTAAAGACGCTTATGGAACTTCTTTAAGAAGTTATTTGAAAAGATTTGGCGGTTATGACACTTCGTTTATTATTGCTGATAGTTCTGCAAGTGTAATTTAAATTTTAGTAACCTCAATTTGTTATTAAATAAGAGGCCGTTTGAAATTAATTTCAAACGGCCTCTTATATTTTGGTTTAGCTTTTAGCTAATATTTCTCCTTTTGGATTCACTTTTAGTTTGATTACTTCTTTGTCTTTTTTGAGTTTTAAATTATATTCTTTTTTTGTGATATCACCACCTTCTTGGGTGTAAAGAAACTTGTCGTTCACAATTTGCCAACCAGGGTATGCTTTGTAAATTGAATAAATTACAGCTGCAGGTAGTTGTATATTATCGTATTTTTCAACAACACTAGTAAGTTTTCCTTTAGAATCATAAGTAGCAGTCAAAATTCCTTTTTCTCCTTCTAATATAACAAGATAATTTTCAAAACCTTCGTAGTCTTTTCCTAAATCATAGGCAATAAATTCACTTTGAAGTTTTTTAACACTTAGGTCTGGATTTTTATCGGGTAGGTAATATGAAAAATCTTTTCCTGCATTTTTAACAACTACCTCTGGTAGATCTACTGATTTCATTGTTCCTTCGTCGTTATTTCCTTCTACTTTATTCTGCGAGTAAGAGGTAATATTCATTGCTAGAAACAATGCAATAATGATAAATGATTTCATAATATTCTATTTTAAGTTAATATTATATTAGAGAATTAGCTTTAAATAAAAGCTAAGGTTTCTTTATTGCTTCCCCTTTTTGTTATGTTATCTATTCAAAACTAACTACAAAATTAAAGCAATAGCAACTCCTTGATTGTTAATCATTTACTTAATTGATGTTAATTTATTTGATGATTTTGTGTAGTTTTTTATTCAGATAGAGAGTTATAATTTTCACTTTTAAAGCAGTACATCCTCGTTTTTTGCATCGTGTCTTAATTTTAGGATTATGTAAGAATGGTGGTATTTTGAAATAATGCAAATTAAATTTTTAAAGTAAGTTTAATAGTATGATTGGATTGGTCAAAGAAATAAAATAACAGTTTTTTAAGGAGATGTTAGTTTTTTTTTGATTTTTCGTTAAGCGATCGATGTATTTGTTTTGTATTATTTGAGATATGGTTTTGAAAAATAATGACTCTAAATTTTGTTTCGTTAAGAGTTAAAAGAAGTTTGCTAATTGCTTAAATATTGGGTGATTAAGTCGAAAAAAAAAGGATCTAATTAAAGATCCCTTTTTTTTGTTTTATTAAATTTTGTATTCCGTTAATCAATTAAAATCTCTAATATTTTAATAGCGGCATCACTTATTTTTGTTCCAGGACCAAAAACGGCTGCGGCACCTGCATCAAATAAAAATTGGTAGTCTTGTGCTGGAATTACTCCACCAACAATGACCATGATGTCTTCTCTACCGTATTTTTTTAGTTCTTCAATTACTTGTGGGACCAATGTTTTGTGACCCGCAGCTAGTGAAGATACTCCAAGTATGTGTACATCGTTTTCAACTGCTTGTTTAGCAGCTTCTGCAGGTGTTTGAAATAGTGGGCCAATATCCACATCAAAACCTACATCGGCATAGCCTGTAGCAACTACTTTGGCACCACGGTCGTGACCATCCTGTCCCATTTTGGCAATCATGATTCTTGGTCGACGGCCTTCTTGTTTGGCAAAGGCGTCTGCTAGTTGTTTTGCTTTTTCAAAACTTTTGTCGTCTTTCATCTCTTTGCTATACACACCACTAAAAGATTTAATTTGGGCTTTATATCTACCAAAAACAGTTTCTAATGCATCGCTAATTTCTCCTAATGTACAACGATTTCTCGCAGCTTCAATGGCAAATTCCAATAAATTTCCTTCCCCAGTTTGGGCGCAATGGGTTAATTTTTGGAGAGATGTTTGTACTTTATTTGCATCTCTTGTTGCTTTGATTCTATCGAGTTGTTCGAGTTGTTGTAGTCGAACCATTTGGTTGTCAACATCTAGAATTTGCAAGGGATCTTCTTTTTCTAAACGGTATTTGTTAACTCCTACAATGATGTCTTGACCGCTATCGATTCGGGCTTGTTTACGAGCTGCTGCTTCCTCAATTCTAATCTTTGGAATTCCGGTTTCAATAGCTTTGGTCATTCCACCAAGTTCCTCTACTTCTTCAATTAGTTTCCAAGCTTTTTCTACAATTTCATTGGTCAAGCTCTCAACATAATAACTACCTGCCCAAGGATCTACAGTTTTGGTAATTTTGGTTTCTTCTTGTAAATAGATTTGGGTATTTCGGGCTATTCGTGCAGAGAAATCTGTAGGCAAGGCAATTGCTTCATCTAGTGCATTAGTATGTAAAGATTGTGTTCCTCCAAAGGCAGCAGCAGTAGCTTCGATACATGTACGGGCCACGTTATTGAAAGGATCTTGCTCTGTTAAACTCCAACCAGATGTTTGACAATGGGTTCTAAGAGCTAATGATTTATCATCTATTGGGTTGAATTGTTTTACCAATTTGGCCCAAATCATTCTACCAGCTCTCATTTTGGCAATTTCCATAAAATGGTTCATTCCTATGGCCCAGAAAAAAGATAAGCGTGGAGCGAAATCGTCTATTTTCATCCCAGCAGCTAGTCCTGTTCTGATATATTCTAATCCATCGGCAAGAGTGTAGGCTAATTCAATATCTGCAGTAGCTCCAGCTTCTTGCATGTGATATCCTGAGATGGAAATTGAATTGAATTTTGGCATTTTATTGCTAGTGAATTCAAATATATCGGCAATGATTTTCATCGATGGAGTAGGTGGATAGATGTAGGTATTACGCACCATAAACTCTTTTAGAATATCATTTTGGATTGTTCCGGAAAGTTGCGCTGGTTTTACTCCTTGTTCTTCGGCGGCGACAATATAAAAAGCCATAATTGGCAATACTGCACCGTTCATTGTCATAGAAACAGACATTTCGTCAAGTGGAATCTGATTGAACAATACTTTCATGTCTTCAACAGAATCGATGGCAACTCCAGCTTTTCCGACATCACCTACCACGCGTTCGTGGTCTGAGTCGTAGCCTCTATGGGTTGGTAAATCAAAAGCGATAGAAAGTCCTTTTTGTCCTGCGGCAAGGTTTCGTCTATAAAATGCATTACTCTCTTCGGCTGTAGAGAATCCGGCATATTGACGAATGGTCCAAGGTCTTCGTACATACATTGTAGCGTAAGGTCCGCGCAAATTGGGTGCAAAACCTGCTCCGAAATCAAGATGTTCGATTTTTTCGATGTCTTTTTCAGTATAGGTTTTACTGAGTTCAATTCCTTCCGCAGTCAGAAATTTTTGTTCTGAGTTTGTGGGAGCAATGTCCAAATTATTGGAATTATCAAGCTTTATATGTTGTAAGTCTTTTCTTTTCATCTTGGTAGCCTTTAATCCGTTTAGTTAATTAAACCAAATTGATTTTTTATTATTTACTGAAACTAAATACTGTATTCTAAATTATTCTTCCGCAAGGCGTTCCTGTTCTAATTTCTCGGCCAATCGTTTTTCAATTATTGGAGTAATCAAAGTTTTTCTCGGTTTGATTTTTACAAAAGGAAACAATTCTAAATCATGTTTCATTTTGTCATTTTTATTAGGGTATCTATTGGTACCTAATAATGGTTCTTTTCCAGAGTCAAATAAAGCTTGTTCAGCATCGGCGCTTTCTTGAATTTTTCTTTTAATTACACCTTCATTCAGTTGTTTTAAAAATCCTCCATTGGATTCAATATCTTTGAATAATATCAATGCTTTTTCTGCCAATTGATTGGTTAGGCTTTCTATATAGTAGCTACCATCTGCAGGATTATCAACTTTATCAAAGTAGCTTTCATCTTTTAGAATCAATAATTGGTTTCTGGCAATTCTGTCGCCAAATTCATTGTCTTTGTGGTACAATGCATCATAAGGTAAATTGGCAACGGCATCTGCTCCTCCAAGTATGGCACTCATGCATTCGGTTGTTGTACGAAGCATGTTTACATTATAGTCGTAAATGGTTTTGTTGCGTTTTGTTGGAGTAACCAACAAATGACAATCCAGATTATGATTGTATTCTTGGGCTATTGTATTAAAAAGGATTCGTAAAGCGCGCAGTTTGGCAATTTCGAAAAAATAATTAGTTCCTACTGAAACATGAAATACAATAGGTTTGTTAATTTCTGTTATTCGGTTGAAATATTCATTAGCGTGTGCTAAGCTATACGCAATTTGCTGTACTACATTAGCACCGGCATTTTGATATAAGCCGCTATTTATACTTATAATAGAAAGAGAAGAAGCCTCTTTAGATAATATGTTTAGTGTGTCGAAATTATTCTTTTCAGTAGTTACAAACCAATTTCCATCTTTGGCTAATTGTCCTATCGGGTCTATATTACAATAGATAGTTGCATTTTTTTCTTTTGCAATAGCATCAATTTTTTTTACGAAATCGATTGAAATAAAATTGAAATGAAAGTAAATGGCAACTTCCTCTAATGGCAGTTTTTCTAACAGTTTTGCAATGTCAAGAGTGTGATCTTGAATAGTAAACCGAATGCTTTCGGCACCTCGATTTATTGAATCTAGAGCTTTTTCTATGGATTTATCAATATCAAAAACAAAGATGTTTTGACAAATTTTAAATTGTGAAGCTTTTGTGCAAACGGGATTTTTTTTAGTAAAATCCTCTTTGTCGTAAAATGGCTTTATTTTAATGTCTTCTGGGGAATTCCAGATCAGGGTGTCATTATAGTCGGCTCCTTTGAGTTCAAATTGAATTTTTTGTTTCCAAAGTTTTGCAGAAACAGGGCTGAAATCGTCGAATAGGTTCTTAGCCATTTTTAATTGTAATTAGTTTGATTGTATTACTTTACGATTATTTCTTTTTAACGGTATCACCTTCAAATTCGATGATGTAAATGTCTTCACTATCTTTTTTCATATAGTATTTTTCGCGAGCATATTTTTCTATTTGCAAAGGGTTTTTCAATTGCTTGATGTTCTCTTCATCTTTTTTTATTTCGCCTTGATAATATGCAGCATTATCTTCTAGTTCTTCTATTTGTTTGTTTAAAAAACGGTGTTCAAAATATGAATAGTTGTCCAAAAAGACCATCCAGGTCAAGAATGATAATGAGACCCAAATGTACTTGTTGCTTAAGATTTTAAACCAAGTTTTGTCTTTATATGGATTTTTCATTGGGGGTGTTTTTTACCTAATTTTAATAGAAAAGTCTAGATTTTGCTTTTTACACGTGTTTTAAAAATAAAGAATTATCACGTTTGAAATACGCAATAAAATTACAATAAAATTATAAAATACGTTGATTAATTACTGCACGAACTATATCTATAGCCACTGTGTTGAATCTGTCGTTAGGTATTATAATATCAGCAAATGCCTTTGTAGGTTCTATAAACTGTTCGTGCATTGGCTTTAAAGTATGCTGATAGCGGTTTAAAACTTCGTTCATATCTCTGCCACGCTCTGCGATATCTCTTTTCAAACGTCTGATTAAGCGTTCGTCAGAATCGGCATGCACGTATATTTTTATGTCAAAAAGATTTCTTAATTCGGGATTTGTAAGGATTAATATACCTTCAACAATCATTACTTTTCTAGGATGAGTAACAACAACATCATCTGTTCTGTTGTGTTGTACAAATGAATAAACTGGTTGATTTATAATATTTCCGGCTTTTAATTCTTTTAGATGTTCTACTAATAATTCAAAATCAATAGCTCTTGGGTGGTCAAAATTGATGTTGGAACGATCTTCGTAGCTAAGATCATGGGTTTCTCTATAATAGGAGTCTTGTGAGATAATCCCAACTTCAGCTTCGGGTAATTCGTTCATAATTTGATGTACCACGGTTGTTTTTCCTGATCCTGTTCCTCCTGCAATTCCTATAATGAGCATAAAATGTATTTATTGTTTATGATGCAAAAATAGGTATTTTAATGTTGAAATTTATTAATCTAACAAGTTCAGTTTATATTGTTATAAACAAAAATAGTCTTCTCAAATAAATGAAAAGACTATGGAAATTGTTGTTGGAAAGAAAAACTTACAATTGTAGATATTTATTTTGAACTTTTGCAAGAATTATTGGATTCGGAAGATTTTTTTCTCTCTATTGAAATCCAATTCGATAGAATCTTTGTATACTTTTTTTAATGTTATTCCATCGGATTGTTGGTTTAGTTTTAATTTGTGTAGTTTTTTGTCTACGTTAACCAAAATTAATAACTCTCCATTTCTATCTTTAGAATTAATATAGCCATGATAAGTAATTTGAGGCCAATTTATAATCTCTTTTTGTTTAACAACTATAGGTTTGACTTCCTTTTTTATAGTTGTTTTTTTAAAATATGCATTTTTAGAAGGAGTTGCAACAGCGTATGTTCTACTTTCTTTATTTAAAAAAGGATCACGTGTAATATTGCCTAAAGCGAAGGTATCTTTATTAATCTTATTAATGCTCTGTCTGGAGTCAAATTGTTGATTGTTAGTTGTTTTTTTGTCTAAAAAGAAATATTGGCTTAAAGCTTTGGACGCAACAAATCCCCACACTGTCAAAACAACGAGGATTAAAGCAATATTTATTTTCTTTTTCATGATGCTGATTGAGGGATTTAATTATTTTACTATGAATTTAAAAGGAGTGCTATAAATACCTACATTGCCTGCCAAATCAGTAGCTTTAATTCTCCAATAATAGTTTCCAATTGTCGTAAAGGCTTTATCAAATGATGCAGTTGTTAGCTCTTTTTGAAGAACTATTGTTGTGAAATTAACATCGTTTGAAAATTCTATTGTATATGAGATTGGCGATTGAATAACACCCGCATCTGTTGGTATTGACCAAGTGAAATTAATTGATTGATTTGCAGTAAATGTTGCGTTTTGAGCTGGAAGTGTATTAGTAGGTTGATTAGGATTGGTTCTATCAATAGAAAATGTGCTACTACTATATAGTGTTTCTGATATAGAATTTATTCCTTTTACTTTCCATCTATATTTAGCTTCGTCTGCTAAACTTGTACTATTAAATATAAATGTAGGATCAACAATATTTGGTTCTTTAATTACACTAGTTTCTCCATTTGTAATATTTAATAATTCAATTTCATAGTAATCTGCCAAAGAAACAGCATTCCAACTACAGGTTATTGTGTTGCTTTTTGTGTAATAATTGTCAACAGGACTTTTCAAAATTATCTTCTGCTTACCTATATCTGTAGATTCAATTATAGAAAAACCCGCTTGAATCGAATAGGTCGACTGATAAGCAAAATTCTCAGCTCTTACTCTCCATTGATAATCACCAGTAGGTAACGGATACGTTAAATTAGTTTTAACCATCAATGAATCTAATATTTTTGTTTTGCCATCTTTAAAAATTTGGATGCGGTATTTATCTGCGTCAGCAAGACTATTCCATTTAAAAGTAACTACATTACTTTCAATTTCTTCGTAATCTAAAGGTGAAATAAGTTCTACTAAATCATTTGTTATGTCTTTTTCTAAAACATCACTGCAAGAGAACAATAATAGGGTAAATATTATAAATGAAATGCTACTTATTTTTTTCATAATTTTGAAATATAATTTTAAAATGTAAAAGGTCTGTTTTATTATTCTTTTTTGTAAGATAGAAATGCATATTTACAATTCTTGAGTCACTAAAATTTTTCTCAAAATCATATCCTAATTGCAATAACTGATTTACATTACCCGTAACATCCAGTTGATTGGTGATAATGGTATGATTTTCATCTTGAAATAGATGTATGGGTTCTAAAGTATTAATTGATACTTGAGGATGTTTTTTTGTCGTAAAGTTTACAATTTCTTGTTGTACAACTTCTTTTGACACTCCCTCTTTGCCCAAGATTCGATCCAAATAGGCTACTTCATTAAGTAAACTTTTTGAATTATTAGCTTTTTTATTTACATCCTCTATTTTTTCTGACAAAGCATTGTGCTCTTGTATTACTTGAATTAATGTATGAAATGACCTCTTGTATGCTGTTATCGCAATCATAAAAGTCAAAACAAGTAACGCTAAAAATTTTTTCTTATAGGAATATTTTTCAAACATTTTTGATGGTTATTTTTACTTCAAATTGAGATTTATTTTTTTTGTCTTTTTTTAAACTAATGATTTCAAAATTTTCTAACCAATTCATTTTTTTTAAGCTTTCCATCCAAGTGTTAAATGAAGATTCATTGTAAGTTTCTCCTTTTACAGTAATCATGTTTGCTTCAAAACTTAATTTTTGATTTGTTTTTGCCTCTTTTGTTAATGGTGTTATATCTAGCACTGTCAAAGAGACATCATGTGGAACTATTTTAATAATTTCATAAGAATAAAAGGAAAGAAATTTCGAAGACGAAAAACCAGATTCTAAAAGTATTTTTTGTTTGTTTTCTTTCTGTTTTTCTAATTCTAATATTTTTTGATAATTTTTATCTGTGTATATATTCTGAATATTGAGAGTTGCATTTTTTGATGTATAGTATTGTATCAAAATAAAACTGATCAATAATGAGGCTAAAAAGCCAATCAGCATGGAGATACCCAAATATTTGAAAGCTTTTTTATATATAACTTCATCGGTATTTAAAGTTTCAATTTTTGTTTTTGAAATTTCCTTGGGTTTAATAAAGAAATCAATTACAGTGGCATATAATGGTAAGTATGTATTGGTAATTGTTTCTTTCCCTATTAGGTAATTTTCTTTTTTCGCTGAATCAGTTTGTTTTACAAAGTTATCTAATGTGTCATTTTCGAATTCTAATAGCAAGTCATTTGAAAGTATAGTTTCTTTCTTTATCGAATTAATCAATATGGCGGATATGAATGACCCTAAATAAACATCAATTATTTGAAAATTATTTTTTTGAAATTTTGTGATGGTATCATTTATAATATTTTTTCTGCTAAAACTAATAAAATCAGTGTTTAAGCTTTTTAAACTAGTGTAATAAATTGAGTTTAAGTCAATGTTTTTATACCAACTTACATCTGCTTCATTATTGAAATCAATAGCCTTGTTTAGAACACCTTTTCCATCAAAAAGCAAGAGTAGAGGCAAATTCTGATCTGTATTTTTTTTCAAGTCTTCAAATTCAGTAAAAGACGCCATGGAAACTATATTTAATTTTGTTCCCTTTTTTTTAACTGTTAAGACATAATAAAACTCTTCATTTTCATTTTTAATGATACCTACTGCTCTTAATTCGTTGATTTTTATTATTTTGGATAGAATTGTAATCATTAATATACTACAGTTGGTTTGATAAATAAATGTAATTTTGATGTGCTTTTACCTTTTTGTCTGCTACTAAAAAACCATTTAATAACTGGTATTCTTGATATTAGAGGAGTTCCAGTTCCTGAATTCTCTTTTTTTAGTTCGTCTAATCCACCCAATAAAACCATTTCGTTATTCTTTACTCTAACAAGAGATTCAAATTTTTGTGTTGCTTTTCCAGGAGGGGCATCTTGACCTGCTCTAGCCAAAAAGGAGCTTTTTTCTACAGCTATAGTTAAGGTTACATTTTCATCAGTGGATACAAAAGGTTTTATGGATAAACTTAGATTTGCATCTGTAGATTTCCAAGTTCCTGTATTTAAGATGTCATTTCCAATATTGTTGTTTATTAGTCGATTACTTTGTTCAAAATAATAACTGGTTTCTCCAATAGATAATTTTGCTTCATGACCACTTATTGTTGCTATTTTTGGTGTCGATTCTACATTGATAATAGAGTTGTTTTCCAGTAATTTTAAATTAGCATAAAATGACTCAGCTACTTTTCCCAACTTAAAAATGCCAAAACCATTAAAGGCATCAATTAGATTGTTTATAGAAGATGAATTTACGACAACATCTGTGGTAGGAAATAGTGTGCCACTTGTAACTATTTTATTTAATTTATCAATTCCAGCTTTCATCCCTGTTTGAATAGAATATGATTTATTATACTGAACAATGATTACCTCAATTTGAACCATAGGAACAATTTTGTCTATTTGTTTTATATACAGTTTTAATTCATCAACGGTATTTTTTGATCCTGAGACTATTAGCCCATTTAATTCTGTAAACTCTTTTATTTCTAACTTGTCAGAAAACACCTTCGGTAATGAATTGATGATCAATTCTATGGATCTATTTTCCATTTGTATTACTTCGGTAACCCTTAGACCTTCAGTTATTTGTTCTCCTATCAAATAAAATTCTCCTTGCTTTTTGAATGTGTATTTTTTCCCTTCAAGGATTTGTTCTAGTAGATCATCGAACGTTATATTTTCGACAGAAAGTGTTATTTTTTCATTTTCTGGTTTGTTATAAAAGAAATAATTATTTTTTAGTTTTTCTGCCGATTCAGTTATTAGATCAGCAACATCAGCTGCGTATGCTTTTACAGACAATAAACCATTCTTGTTTACGGTAATATCGTAATAACCTGGTAATCCCACTGCTGCTTTGGGCTGTTTGGCCTTATTAGAATTATTACCATTGGAGTTTGTTGTTATATCTGAATTGTTTTTTTCGATATAATAAAATCCATTATCATCCTTTGTAGCTAATAAATCATTAGATTTTGCAATCATTTGAATGACTTGGTCAAATGGTCGATTTAATATATAAGAGGAGACTGCTGTATTCCTTATGGCTGGAGCCAAAACTAAATTTTTCCCCGTTTTATCCGTGATTTCTTTGATGACAGATGATAACGTGTCATTCTCTAATTTAACAGACAAAAAATCATTTAGAGGATTGTAAGTAACATCGATTTTTTTGGCACTTTTTTTAGGGACTACAATTTTTTGTACCCTTTTGTTAAAAATGATAATGTTGTTTCTAAAAGTTACTTCCAGATCATATTTTTGAACTAAGTGTATAAATACATCTTTGACTTTTACATCAAAAAAGTTATTTGATATCATTTGGGTTAGACTTTGGTCAACATCAACATTTAATTGATGATCTTCTGCAATAGTAGAAATGAAGTCATGCAGTGAAAGTCCGTTTATATCTATTTTTATTGATTCGTCTAGCCCTTTGTTTTTAGCAGACATTGCATCGAAATCTTTGACTAATTCATTTATATCTTGTTGTGCTATAATTGTATTTGTAAAAAATAAGCTAATTAGAACGTAAATAATTTTTTTGAGCATTATATGTTTATTAAAATAGAATAAATTTCTTCTAATGATGTTTCTCCTTTTGATAAGATATCGAAAGCCTTTTCTGGCAATGATTTGTAATTATCATTAGTATTAAATTGTTTTGATATTGTATTGTTTTTTATGGCTTCGACAATAGTGTTGTCAATAGGTAAAATTTCATAGATAGCAGTCCTTCCTTTATAACCAGTATGATAACATTTATTACAGCCAACGGCTTTGTAGTAACTGCTAATTTCATAAGGAAATTGAAAATGGCTAGGAAAATCCTTTTTATTACACTCAACTTCTTTTTTACAATCGTCGCATAGTTTTCTAATCAATCGTTGAGCTGCAGAAAGGTTTAAAGTTTCTGCTATTAAATATGAAGGAACCCCCATGTCAATTAATCTTGAAATGGTTCCAATTGCTGAATTGGTATGTATGGTTGATAATACCAAATGCCCTGTCAATGACGCTCTAATTGCCATTAAAGCTGTTTCTGAATCACGAATTTCCCCTAGCATAATTACATCAGGATCTTGACGTAAAAATGATTTCAATGCAGTTGAAAAAGTAAGTCCAATATCTTCTTTTAATTGAACTTGGTTAATTCCTTTCAGTGTATATTCAATTGGGTCCTCTACAGTAACAATATTTCTTTTGCTATCATTGAGCAACCTTAGAGTAGCATATAGAGTTGTTGTCTTTCCTGAACCGGTTGGACCGCTTATTAAAATAATTCCGTTTGGTTTCTTTACAGCTTCCAGATAGTTTTCTAATTCTTCTTGTTGGAGGCCAAGAGTATTCAAATCAATATTTGATGCATCTTGACCTAATAAACGCATAACTATTTTTTCTCCAAATAAAGTTGGTAAAATAGAAACCCTTATATCAAATGAATCATTTGTAATCCTACCATCTTGAGGCAAACGTTTTTCAGTAATGTTGAGTTTTGCTTTTATCTTTATTTTATTGACTAATTCCAGATAATTGTCGCTTTCAACTTTATAACGTTCTATTAATTGGCCATCAATTCTAAATCGAATTCGAGAAGATTTTTCGTAAATTTCAAAATGAATATCACTGCATTTTAGAGATTTTGCCTCTGCTAGTATATTTTCAAGGAAATCACCTTTTTCAATATTTATAGATTTATTTGTACTGGTCTGACGTTCTTTGCGGTAATAAATAGATAATGCTTTTTCAATTTCATAAGAATCTATTGAGATTAAACTAATATTTTTTCCAATAAAGAGCTCTAATTCGTCTTTAGTTTCTGGATTGTTATTAGATTCATCAATATAAAGTTCTAAAGAGTTATCGTATACAGTTTTTGGTAAAACCCTATATTGGTTTGCCAAGTCATTGGACAAAATATGCTGATTTTCTGGAAGAACTATTATATTTTGCATTTTGGTTATATCAAAGAGATTTTGTGAAAGTTTAATAAACTATCTATTGTAAGGATTATGATTAAGAATAATGATGAAAATCCAGCTAGTGGAACTGAATTGTGTTTCATTATTTTTTTTAATGTAAGCTGCAAACTAATGGCGAATAACATTGAAAGTATAAAAAAGAGAACATAGTTCTTTAGATAGAATAAAGGCGTTATTGCAATATAAAACAGTAAATCACCTAACCCAAAATAATTTTCAAACGGATTCAAAAAGCGTTTGCTTTTTAAACTCATGTAAATTGTTAATATGCTTAAAACGATTAAGAAAAAACAGGCGTTAAAAAGTACTGTTATATTTGAAAGTTTGTTGTCACTTCGCATTATGAAATAAGAAAGGAAGAAGATGAGTAAAGGTAAAAGAACGTGTATTCTTCGGTATTTCCAATCTTGAAAAAATATAATTAGTAGACAAATTAATAAACTTATAAAAAATATTTCCAATTTATTCTTTTGTTACTTCAGTTAACATTTTCTTGCTATCTATCTCCCAAGTATTAAAACTTCCATCTCCATCTAAATCAGAGGTTGCTGTTGCTCTTGCAAGGAATGAGTCATTCGAGGCTTCAACAATTTCAATTTTATAAACGGCTTGACCACCTTCATCAACTGTAAGTTCCGGTTCGAAACCTAGTTCTTCTAGGTTACTGGAGTATTTTGAGTGTCTATAAAAATGACTTTTTTCTAAGCCATAAACTTGATTCAACATTGCTTGAGCCTCTACTGCCTTTGCTTGACCAATTACAGATGTTTGGTTGGGTAATACCATTAAAAGGAGTATTCCAATGATACACAATACAATTAAAATTTCGGTTAGAGAATAGGCTCTAATCATTGTTTTTTTATTCTTTTGAAAGCTTTTATTTATATTAATAGGCATTTTTATATTCTTTTGTTCGTTAAAAATCATTGGGTTAAAGGGCGGCAAAAGTACAAAGTTGTAATCAAATTATTGCTATTTATTTATTATTTTACTTAAATCAAACATTGGTGCATACATAGAAACCATTATTACCCCTACAATCACCCCAATTACTATTATAATCATGGGTTCCAGAATGACTCCTATCATTTTGGTTTGATGACTTATTTCCTCATTATATTGCTCGGTTAGTCTTTCGAACATGGTTTCTAGTTGATTCACTTGCTCAGCTACTTCAACCATGGATACCATTTTATTCTCGAACACATTGTGTTTCTTTAAACTTTCATGCAAAGATGCACCTCTTGTAATGTCTTCCTTTATCTCTTCAATAGCAATTTCTATAGGGTAAAAGCCTATCATTTTTGCGGTTAGTGTTAAGGAATTTATAAGTGTTGTTTTAGAAGTAATAAGCAAATTCATGGCTTGGCAAAAACGAGAGATATAAATTTTCCGAATTAAGTTTCCAAAATAAGGGGTTCGTAAAATTATATTTGTTGTAAATGCTCTGTAATTTTGATCATTTTTTAATAAAATATGCATGGCGATTAATCCAATTATAATAGCTAATGCAAGTGCAAAAATTGACCCCGAATGATTTGATAATTTTATTATGATTTGAGTACTTTTAGGTAGTTCGCTTCCAAATTGTTTAAAAACTGAACTGAACATTGGTACTACTTTATTGAGCATAAAATAAAGTACTAAAAATGTAACCAACATAACAATTGTTGGATAAGTCAAAACGGAAACTATTTGCCTTTTCATTTGTATTTTTCTATTGAAATACTTTTGTAATTCGGCTAATACTTCTTCTAGCTTTCTAGTTTCTTCTCCTATCTGAATGCTGTAATATTCGTAGGGTGAAAATTGTTTGGTTTCTTTTATTGATTCGTAAATACTTCTCCCTTCGACAACTTTGTTTTTTAGTTCAAGGATTATTTCTTTTTCAAATTTATTTGCAGATTGATTGCCTAATATTTCTAATGCTTTTTTAAAATCGACCCCGGATTTTAAAAGCATACTCAACTCCCTGTAAAATACCTCTTTTTGTTTATCTGATAGTGATTTAGAAAACTGAATGTTAATGTTTTCTATTTTTGCAGGTCTTTTTTCAGATTTTTCAGGTTTATATGTATTTAAATCAAAACTCATTAGTCTTTAAATTTTTTTAATAATTCATTTGCATAAATGCGTTTATAGAATTTTAAGTCCATTTTATTTTCGTTCACTTCTATATTGAGTTTTAATCTTTGAAAAACAAACTGTTCAGATTTATTTTTTAGGGTGTCAATTGTCAATTGTTTGAGCTTTATTTTAAATGTATCTATAAATATTTCATTATTTCTCAACATATAATCTTCTTGGAAACTGTATTTTATATTCTCACCTGTGTAGCTTTTGAAAGTGATTTCATTGTCAAAAAAAGTCATTTTCTCATTTTCAAAAATATCTTTGTTAATGCTGTAGGTTAACCGGTTTAAATCGCAAATAAGTTCGTTTTGGCTTTTGTAATCCATCATTCTTTCAGTTACAATAGAGAAAACAACAAAAATGATACTCATAATTATTGCCGTTATAGCCATACCAACAATAGTCTCCATTATTGAAAAGGCGGATATCATTCTTTTGTCATTCATGGCTTTTTTGAATATAAAAGTTTTTTTTAAACTCAAACTTTGTACTGTCTTTAAAGCTGATGGTTGTTTTTTTTAAATTTTCATTGATGTATTCCTCTTCAATTGATAGATTTTCATTTTCGTTTTCATTTAGTAATGAATCATTTTTTATTTGTGATAAGAAGAATAATTCGTTTACTTTATTTTGTGTGTTATAGAATTTTGCAGATGATCTTTGCGTAAATACAGCTGCAAAAATCATGATTGTAAAATAAAAGCAAATTGAAATAATAGTCAAAGCTATTACTGATTCTAAGATAGAATTTGCTTTTAGATTATAATACTTTTTTAATAATACCATGAGATGCATTTTTTGAATCGAATATTGGAACTGCAATAAAGTAATTAGGTCTTTTTTTTGCATTAATTTCTATATCCGAAATAGTGTTGTCATACGTTGCAGATTCTGTTTTGTAAAATAATCGGTTGGTGTAAACTGAACCATATACTTTGCTTTTCAAAAATAATTTTCCAGTACAATAGATGTCACTAAATAGTAATCCGTCGGTATCTATTTCTATACTGTTTTTATCTATCATTTCATTTTTATTGCCAAATAATACTATGGCCCCAGTTATTTTACAGCCTTTTTTTATTTCTATTTTACTATTGTTTTCACTTTCATTATTTACACACACTACAGAAGGGTAGTTTAAAGTAACGTTATCTTCTAATGTTATGCCATCTGAGGCAAATGCTTGTACTGTCCCTTTAAAACCTGATTCAAATGTTATTTTTTGGGCTATCAATATCACATCTTCTAAAACGGTATTTTTTTTAATATGCAACGAGTCTTTGGAACGCAAAATAAAGTTCCCTTTAAAAATTACATTCGAGACAATGGAGTTTAGATAGACTTCTTTGGTTGTATTAAAAAATGAGTTATAAAACAATGAATCTTTTGGTTTATCTATTTCGGATAAATTTGTTTTTTCTGCCTGTATTCCGTTGAATATTTTTTTAAAATCAGGATTGATTTCTGGAAGTTGATTTTCAGAAACCGTTTTTTTTCCTTCAACTATGATTTGATTCGGTCTATTGTTGATATAAGCTGTTTCAATGTAAGTTGAGGGTAATTGATTATCACCTATCAATTTCACAATGCCTGTGTAAGTAAGAGATTTTGAGAAATTTGTTAAAAATAATGCTGTTTTATCTTTGGTGTAAAGACCTGTAAAATGAGCAGATTGCACGGTGTCTTTGTTGGTCTCCGATTTTACCAATAAAAGATTTAATAGTCCGTACTTTTTTGTTTTATAACTTCCTATAATGCCAGATTCTTCATCTTGTATAGAATCTTGTGGCTTCTCTTTGTCTCCTAGTGCAAGATTTATTATTGATTGATTATTTAGATATAATTCTTCTTGAAGATTGTAATATAAATTGAGTTGATTATATAAATTTGAAAAAAATAATAATGCTCCGCATATTATAGAAACAATCAAACAAATGTAGATAGCATATAGTAAACTGTGAGCCTTAACCATTTTTATTTACTTATTTTTTTCTAAATAATTTAGTATAAAGCCTATCGAAAAAATTCTCTTTTTTAGGTGTATTTCCTTTATTTATATTTGCTTCTTTATTTGCTTTCTCTATAGCTTTTTGTTTCTTTTTTTCTTCTCTTTCAGCCTTTTTATTTGCTTTGGTTGTTAATCTTGCTGCTTTTTTAGCCTCATTGGTTTCTTTTTTGCGAATTTTAATATTAGCTTTTTCATTTTCTAATGCTAATTCTTGCGCTTTTATAAAGTCTTTTTCAGCGTTTTTGGCAACAGCTATTTTATTTTTTTCAGTTTCTATTTGTGCTTTTTTGTCTGCATCGTCTTTTAACGTTTGTAGCTTTAATGTTAGCTTGTCTAGTTTAGATGCTTTTTGTTTTTTCACAGTTGGGATTCCATTGGTATAATTAACAGTGTCTTTTTTTACCAAATCATACCATTTTCCATGCTTTTTGTTGTTTTTATAGCATCCAGTTTCTACAATAATTCCATTTTTATCATATTTGTAATACATGCCAGTTCGCAATCCCTTAGACCACTTTTGAGTGCTTTCTATTGCACCATTGGAATGCCATGTTATCCAATTGCCTACTTTTAGGCCATTTTTAAACTTTCCTTTTTCGGCAATTTGATTGCTATGATAGGTTTTTAGAAATGCTTCATTTAGTAAATCTCCTCCAAATCCACCTTGAGCACTATGAATAGCACCACCTTTAAACCAATAATATACTTTGTTTGGTTTTGGAGTAACATTTTTATTGGTAACATAAAATTCATACCTAAAATTTTCATCTGAAATACGTTTTATGCTATAGGGGTCTGAAGAAAAAGAATAGGATGAGAATAGTATTGAAAAATATAAAAAAAGGTGAGTTGTTTTTGCTTTCAAAGTAAATTAAGTTTATAAACGGGTGCAAGATAGTATAATATATAGTTTTTTTTTAATGCTATTGTAGCCTTTTTATATGCATTGTTATTAGAGTTGATTTTGTTTTATTTGATTACTCAATGATTAATTTCTTTACTGTTTCTTTATCACCATCAGTTATTTTTAATATATAAACTCCTGTATTTGTATTGTTTAAGTGTATATTTCTGTTGAATTTTGGTTCGTTTTTATATGTTTCATTAAAAATTTGTTTGCCTAATAAATCATAAATAGAAATTTTTGCATCATTTGAAGTTGTGCTATTAAATTGGATATTAAAATTTCCGTGGTTTGGATTTGGATATAAACTAAAATTATTGACTTCAAAACTTGAAGAAGATAAAACACTTGATTTAGTACAGATAGTTAATTTGGCAGACTCTAGTACCCCGTTATCACCTAGAAAAGCATCTCTTACTCTTAATGTCCATTTGCCTTCAGGGCTAATATTATTATAAGTTGATAAAGGTTGGGCAGGAGTCACTGTTTGTAAACTCGATGTGTTACATGAAAGAGGAGTTCCAGAATCGTCATAATTTATAAATAGTTTGTCATTTGAGGCACCGCAAAAACTATCAAACAATTTAACAACTGTACCTTGTGGATTGACTAATTCTATTTGAACATCTGGTAAATAGGGATGTTTAAGTTTTATTTCAATATTTATATCTGCAACTTTTTCTGAGGATGGAGGCACATCTATTGTTAATGAACTATAAGCTTCTGATTCTGGTATATAAAAAGGGGTTGTAAAAGTATAGGTGTTGCAAGAAGAATCAATTGGATTTGTAATAGAAAAAGAGTTGCTATTTACAGCATAGTAAATGTTAGCGGTTGGTTCAATTAAAATCCTGCAGTTTGTTGCATTAATATCCGGTACAGTGATTTGTGCTGATCCATTATTTGGTATATTGGAAACTAAAACAGTTGGAAAGGTTATTCCCCCATCGTTTGAAAGTTTAATATTGACATTGGATGACCCCGTTAGGGTGTTAGTATTGTTTACATTCCAATTTATTGTTTCTTTAGTACCAGCAACCCAATTTAAATTTGGAGTGTTTTGAGATGTTATAGTAAAAGGACCAACATTTGCATTTACTGTTACCACCATGGCATCAGTATTGGTTTGTCCTAATCCTAAAGCAGCATTGTTTCTTCCAGTTAAAGTGAAATTTAATGTTCTGTTTATCGATGATACAGATTCTTTGTTAGTACTTAATTGACCAGATAAAACGTTTGCAAGAGCCGGCATATATCTAATAGGCGAGGCACTTGGTAAAATAGATATAAAAAGAGGGCCATTCGGTTTTGTATCATAAGCATAACTTTTTGAACCTGTTTGATCTGTGGCCGAGTCAAATTGTTCCCAACAATAAGTCAAAGTGTTTCCATTAGAATCTGACCCAGTTCCTTTTAAAATGAAAGGAGTACTTTTTGGAATAGTGTAATCTAAGCCTGCATTAATTATTGGTGTTTGATTGGATAATGCTGTGTTTTTTGGACATAATTTTGAGGCTAAATTATCTTGGATTTGTAAAATACTAGCATATCCAAAATAATCGTCTGAATGATTTTGAATATCATAATTTGTTATTCCGGCGTATCCCATAATAGTTGATCCACTACCAGGTTCTACACTTACGCCAGTTCCTTCTATATCATATGAAAAAGTGTGGTTTGCACCGAGTTGATGTCCCATTTCATGTGCAACATAGTCTATGTCAAATGTACTACCTTCTGGTTTGGAGTCGGCAGGAGAGGTATAGGCACTTCCTTTACCATTTGTATAGACAGGAGTTGAGTTTGTGTTTTTTAACGTAGTACAAACACATCCTATGCAACCAGCATCTCCACCACCTCCAGTGGCTGCGAATAAATGACCTATATCATAATTTGCTTCACCAATTACATTAGTGATTGTTGCTTGTACTTCTTTGTTCCATGTCCCTGGACAATCCCCTGTGCACCCCGTAATAGTTTTTAGTCCTTCAGTTTCGTTAGAATAGGGATCTGTATTGGCATTGGTATAAATAATAGAATTGTTATTAGCAATAATCTCTAATTTCAAGCCTAAATCTTTATTGAAAATTCCATTAACTCTCGTAATAGTTGCGTTCATTCCTGCTAAAGCTCCTTCGACTGTTCCCCCAAAATAAGATGCATATTCTCCTGTACACGACAACGCTAATCGTACGGTCTTAAAAATACCTGTATTCGATTTTATTTGGCTGACTTTTTTAATCAATTCATTATTTAGCGATATATCTATTGTTTTGCAAGTTAAAGGTAGCATTTCTTTATTTCTTTTTTTAGAAGTAGAAAGGATATATACCGATTTATCAGATGTATTTGGTTCGATAAATTCTGAACCACTATCACCTCTTAAAACCATGGTCTGTATTCCATTTGGAGAAACACTAAAGTTAATAGAAGCATAAGGGTCTGTAATCCCTGTTCCAGAATAGGCTCGAATATCTGGGTATTTAGTTTGTAATTCTGGTGCAAAATTAGAAGACTCACTTACTAGGAATTGTTCTAATTTTCCATTGCTATTGGGGATAGTAATTTTTATCGTTTTGTCTTGAATTGATTTATCATGAAGGCTCAGTAGAGTTTGTTTAAAATTGATTTCATTTAAACGGAAAAATAATTTATCGTCTAATTCGAGATTGTTATTAAGCTTGTCATATGATGAATTAGATGTTTGATTTACGGTTTCCCAAAGAGATTTATTTTGGGAATACCCTAGGTAAGGGATCATTATAAATCCAAAAAAAAGTAATAATTTATTCATGCATTAAAATTTTGAGTGGCGAAATTAATTTATTTTTATTGGAATGCAAGAATAGTCCTTAACATTTAAATGAGTATTTGCTTTTTAAAAAAAACTTATAAATTAGAAATCTTTTTTATCTTAATGGTTATAATTTAAACATATATAATATTAATATTTTTCGATACTTTATTATTGAATTTAGTTGGCTTGTAATAATAATTTGATAAACGCATTGCTGGTATGGAAAAAATACTACTTTTGCGCCTTTGAAATTAACAAGTTATTTGTGCTTAAAAATAAAATAAACCCCCACGTTGTAATTAACATCTTATTAATTAGTTTGTTAATTGTTTTTTCTGTTCTCTTTTTCTTTAAATCGGATAAGGAAGTAGTTTATGTAGATAATGCTAAGTTATTTGATGGTTTTGTAATGACCAAAGAAATGAAGCGAGTTGGAGAAAAAGAATTCAATTCCAGAAAATTAGTTTTAGATAATTTGTATGCCAAATTACAGGCTTCTACAATTTCTGCTACGGAAAAAAAAATATTGATGCAACAATTCATTCAAGGAAAGAGTGAATTAGAACAGTTCAATCAAGTTTTTGCATCTGAACAAACCGAAAAAATTTGGTCAAGAATAAAAAGTTATACTACTGAATTTTCAAAAGAAAAAAAATACCAATTAGTTATCGGTTCTAATAACAAACAAACAGTTTTGTTTGCTGACGAAAAAATTGACGTTACGAATGAACTTCTTACTTATCTAAATAAAAAGTATGAAGGTCTTTAATAAGTTAGTTTTTATTTTTTTTATTTTTCTTCTTGCTTCTTGTAAAAAAGACCCAAAAAATGGTCAACTAGATTCTGAAATTAGAGATCGATATTTTAATCTTGAAAAAATCGGTTGGAAATCCCGTTCCTATACACAAGTTATAGATGATATTGGTTTTACAGCAACCGAAGTTCCAATTCAATATTATTTATTGAAGGATTTAGGGAACGAAAACCTTAAACAGGTCGATTCTCTTTATGAAGAAAATAAAACGGAGCGCGTCATAGAATTTACATTTCAGCAAGATGAAGAGAAAGATTTACTAGCCCAAAATTTTACGGGAATGGATTATACTGCAGCTGTAAAATACATGTCTTTTGGGCTTGATAAAGACTTTTATGTAGTGACTTCAAAAAAAGATACCATTCAGTGTTCCGGTGTAAATTTTGAGCGCAATTACAAAATTGCTCCTTTTCAAAAAGTACTGCTGTTTTTCTCTGGAATAGATCCCAACGATAAAATACAATTAATTTACAATGATTACCTTTTTAGAAAGGGAACATTAAAATTTAAATTCAAAGATCCTTTTACCCCTATAGCTTTATGATTCAACAAGTAAAAAAAAGTAAGTTTAAGAAAATAGTGGCTATTTATTTAGCAATGATGATTCTATTAGAAACTTTTCAGCCTATGCAAATTTATGCATTGACAGGAGGTCCATCGCAGCCAGAGTTTCAATCATTCACACCAATAGGAACCTCAGATATGGTAGATTTGTCTAGTGGTGATTTAAATTACAACATTCCTATTATGGATGTAGGTGGGTATCCTTTGAACCTAGCCTATAATTCTGGAGTAAATATGGATCAAGAAGCTTCATGGGTAGGATTGGGATGGGATCTTAATGTTGGTCAAATTTCTAGACAGCTTAGAGGATTACCTGATGATTTTGATGGAGATGAAATGATTTATGAGAATAGCATGAAACCTAATGTAACTGTTGGAGCTAACGTTAATACATTTCTTACTGCTTTTGGTGCAAAAGAAGAAAATGGCCCTAGTCTAAAAGTTGAAAATGGGATAGGGATTAAGTATAATAATTATGATGGATTAGGGGTATCTGTAAATGGAGGGTTAGACTTTCAGATAAATGAAAATCTTTCGGTTGGTATGAATCTTGAATCTTCTTCTTCAGAAGGTGTTTCTGTTTCTCCAAATATTTCGTGTTCTAAAAAAATCGGAAGTTTAGGTAATACTGATGTTAATCTAGGACTCAATGCAGGAGTAAGTTATAATAGTAGAAAAGGTGTTGAAAGTGTAACTCTAGGGGCTAATGTTGCTACTAAATCTTATCAAGATGATAATAAAGCAAAAATGGGTAAGATTACTCATTTCAATGAAGGTGGTTCTGGTTCAATATCTTATATAGATGCTTCTTTTACACCAACAAAACGTGTGGGTATGGTGTCATCTAATATTATGTTTAATGCGAATATTCAATTTGAATTTTGGGGTATTGAACCAGGTTTAAAATTTTCTGGCTATAGATCGGCTCAAGGAATCAAAGAATCTGAAAAGCACAAGGTAGAAAAAGCATATGGTTTTGAAAATACCTATAATGCAGGTAAATCTGCAGTTTTAGATTTTAATAGAGAAAAAGACAGAACATTCAATAAAAATACTACTTCATTACCCATCACCAATAATACCTATGATATTTATAGTATTCAAGGACAGGGGGTTTCAGGAATGTATCGCCCTTATAAATCGCAAGTAGGGTATGTTTATGATAATGAGACCAATGATGATAGTGAAGGAAGTTCTTTGGGGCTTGAAATAGGTGCCGGAGGAGGTTTTCATATAGGTGGGAATGTGTCTGTTACAGTAGGTGATAGTTATAGTAAGGTATGGGAAAAAAATAACCCAGCTTTAGGAAGGTTTAAAGAGAAAAAAAATAATAAGCCGAATTATGAAAAAGTTTTTTTCAAAAACATTGGAGGCTTTCATACAGATAAAGAATTAAGTTTATTTAATGCTCAATTAGGAGGATATGATCCAATAGCGCTTAAAATTGTTGGAGATGGATTTGACACCAAAACAAGTTCGAATTATTCTACGAATAAAGCAGCTATTGATAACACAGATCAGATAGCTAGAAAAGAAAGATTATCCAGAAATCAATCTATTGATAAATTGACTAAAGCCGAAGCTGAAAAATTTGGATTTACCAAACAGTTTAGTGAGTATGCAAGGAATAATCATACTGCCGAGATAAGAATTACCAAAGAAGGAGGAGAGCGCTATATTTATGGTAGAGCTGCTTATAATGTTGTTAAAAAAGAAACAACATTTGATATAAGTAACATACAGAATCAATATGAAAAAGTTGAATCCGGATTAGTGAGTTATAATCCTGGTATTGATAATTCTGCAAAAAATGCTAGAGATGGAGATCGATACTTTAATAGAGTGACCACTCCAGCCTATGCACACACTTATTTATTAACCTCGGTTTTATCATCAGATTATCAGGATTTAAGAGGTGATGGACCTTCAGATGATGATTTGGGAACCTATACTAAATTTGAATATGAAAATAAATCAGCAGATAAAGATCATGTTTATAAATGGAGAGTACCGTATAAGAAAAATAAAGCCAATTTTGATGAAGGATTGCGTTCTAGTAAAAAAGATAATAAAGGGAATTATCTATATGGAGAAAAAGAGTTGTTATATATTAAAAAGATAGTAACTAAAACTCACATTGCTATTTTTCATCTTTCAGAAAGAAATGATGGGTATGGAGTAGAAGATGAAAATGGAGGTTATGGAGAAGTTGGAGTTCCTAATGATTCTAAAATGTATAAGCTAGATAGTATTTCATTGTATTCTAAACCGGAATATTTAGCCAAAGGAGATCATGCCACTCCAATAAAAGTGGCTCATTTTGAATATAATTATAAATTATGCCAAGGGGTTGATAATAATATAAATACGATTAACAAAGTAAATGTAGGGGAACAAGGTAAGTTAACACTTAGTAAAGTTTATTTTACCTATAAAAATTCGAACATGGGGAAATTTACGCCTTATGTTTTTAACTATGCTCCAGAAAAAACAGTAAAGAAGCTAGAAGATGATACAATTAATAATCCTCGTTATGATATAAAAGCTTATGATGTTTGGGGGAATTACAAACCTGTTGACACAAATAGTGGTCTTGCAACTACAGATGCATTATCAAATGCAGAATATCCTTTCGTTGATCAAAAAGATAAAATAAAAGTTGTTAACCCGGAAGATATAATAAAAGCCGATCAATATGCTTCTGCTTGGTTGTTAAAATCTATTCGTTTGCCATCGGGAGGTGTTATGGAATTAAATTATGAGTCCGATGATTATGCCAAGGTACAGAATAAGGATGCCATGCAGATGTTTAAAGTTGTGGGTAGTGGAACTAAAGATGGGCTTACCGCTGCAAATATTAATGATAGTAATGTTAGGGGAATAAAGGATTTAGGTGATTATATCTATATTGAATTGGATCATAAAATTGATGAAAATGTTTCAATTGGTGACTCATCAATTCCAAAAAATTTTTATAATAAATACTTGAAATCTATAGTAGAACATGGTGATCTTCTTTATTTTAGATTTTTACTTAATATGGTAAATCCAAATCCTAAACCAGGTATTGTTACTACTGATAGATACGATTACGTTACAGGTTATACTACAATTAATAAAGATTTGAGCAAATATGCTTTTAATGAAATTAATGGTAAGCAATATGTAGCAATACCTCTTGAAAAAATTAAAAGAGGTGATGGTACTCACTCTTCAGATATGGTGAATCCTATCATAAAAGCAGGTTGGAATTTTGGTAGACATAATCTGAATAGACTTGTTTATGGTGATGATGTTGAAAAAGATATTTCTGATTTGGATGGTATTGTAAAAGAACTTGTTAAAAGTTTTTCCGGGCTCCTTGAAATTTTTAAAAGCCCAAATACTATTTTAATTAAAACTGGAATTGCCAGTAAATTTATAACGGGTAAATCGTGGATAAGATTATGCCAGCCAGATGCCAAAAAAAGGGGGGGAGGTAGTAGAGTTAAAGTTATTAGTATTCATGATCAATGGAATGTAATGACAGATCATACTAGTGATGAGGTTTATAAGCAATCTTATGGACAACAATATGCATATAATACAGTTGATTCAAACGGAAATCCTACTGAAAAATCTTCAGGAGTTGCAACTTATGAGCCTTTGGGATGTAAGGAGAATCCATTTGTAAAACCATTCTATGATGTTAATAAACCGGATTTATTGCTAGGGCCAGATACTGATAATTATGTAGAAGAACCTTTAGGAGAATCTTTTTTTCCTTCTCCAAAAGTTACGTATAGTAGAGTAACGGTTAGTAATTTACCTAGGGGAAATACTGAAAGCCCGTTATTTGTGAAAAAACATGCCACAGGTTCGGTTGTAACAGAATTTTATACGGCTAATGATTTTCCAACATTAGTAGATCGAACAATATTGTCTGGAGGGCACAAATCATCTACTGCTTTAGCTAGTATTATTGGTTTAAATGTTAGAAACCATATTACTTTATCACAAGGATATTCTATTCATACTAATGATATGGATGGTAAAATGAAAAGCCAACGAGTATATGGTGAAGGACAAACAAAAGCAATATCTGGAGTAGATTATAATTATAAAACTCTTGTAGATAGAAAAGACAGAAACCTTGAATTACTAGATAATACAGTACAAACAGTAGATTCTAAAGGAAATATAGCTTCTAAACTGGTAGGTGTAGACTATGATGTAATCAACGACTTTAGAGAGAGTAATACTACAAGTACAACTAGTGGACTAGCGATGAATGTTGCAACTTTACCTTTTACTATTATTGTTGTAGTGGTTCCATTACCAATCCCTATTTTTTCTAAACACGAAAGTCAAATACGTACTGCAGTTACTACAAAGGTAATTCATACATCAGCTATTCTTTCTGAAAAAATTGCTTATGACTTAGGATCAAAAGTATCTACCAAGAACTTAGCTTGGGATGCTGAGACTGGAGACGTATTGTTAACAGAGACTGTAAACGAATACAATGATAAATATTTTAACTTTAATTTTCCTGCTTATTGGAGTTATGACGGAATGAGCCAAGCTGCCAAAAACATTGGGCTCGAATGGAATGTTTCTAAAATAGGTAACAATCAGTATCAGTTAGCAGGTAATAATAAGCCTTCTGATTATTTAATAAATGGTGATGAAGTTTGGCTAAGCGGAATGGCTAAGGATGGAGAAACTGAAAATGCTCTTAATGCTTGGGTGGTAAAAGTAAATGATTTCAATTTTCAGCTAATTGATTCAAGAGGACTATTAGTAAAAGAAAATGTTATAAATGCAGGGACAATAAAAATTATTCGTTCAGGACATCGTAACATGCAAATGGCTTCTATGGCAAGTGTAACCTCTATGAGAAATCCTTTGTATAATTATGATAGTAATAATAAAATAATTGGAGTAAAAAATAATATTGGCGGAAATCCTTTTTTATCTTCATCAGCAAGTGATAGAATAGTGAATGCTTCAGCAATTGAATATAATAATATATGGCCTTCACAATGTGAATGTAATTTGCCGAAAATGATTTTTGCAAATGGGGAATTGGAATATGAATACGAAAGGAATAATAGTTCAGATGATCAAGATGATATTATAAAACGTTCGTATAATCCGTATCTCTATAATATACTAGGAAACTGGAGAGCCAATAAATCCTATGCGTATCTAACAGGAAGAAACTATACAATAGATCCCACACCTAGAAAAACAGGATATTTTGCTGATTTTTCACCGTTTTATGTGTTAACAGATGGCAAATGGGGTATAACTACTGGAAGTGAATTCAAAAAATGGACTTTTGCCTCTCAGGTTACACAATACAATCCTTATGGGCAGGAAGTAGAAAATAAAGATGCTTTAAATAGATACTCTTCGGCTTTGTATGGATACAATAATCGTTTTCCGGTGGCTGTAGCTTCAAATACTAAATACAGCGAGTTGGCTTCAGATGGTTTTGAGGATTACGATTTATCAAACTGTGGTACTACTTCTCATTTTGATTTTCAAGGACAACTCAAAGTAAATGAGATAAGTATCTCTACAAAACAATCTCACACAGGAAGAAAAAGTTTAAAAATAGAACCAAGTAAAAAAGCAGTAGTTAAAAAACAAGTTGTTTCGTGTACTACAGCTGGTGTTAACGGAAAACGATAATAATATCAAAATGAAATTATCTCATACATTAGTTTATAGTATTTTAAGTTTTTTTATATCTACAGTTGCATTTTCTCAAGATCAGAGTAATACAAAGAAAGGTACAGGAACCGTTTCGACAAATGGAGCATCAGGGTGTACCAATCCAGTTCTCCCAGCAATAAGTGGCGGTTCTTCATCAGTTTGTGTTGGTGGAATTACACCATATTTTAATCATTCCAATAGTAATGGTGTTTGGTCAATTGTTAATGGATCAGGAACTGCTACTATATACACACCAGGCATGAGTGGGAAGAGTACTTCTAGCTTGAATTTGAATGGTGCTATAGGCGGCGGCGGCGGAGGTGGTGGCGGCGGTGAGCCTACAGGGCCATCAAGTGTGCAAGTGAAAGGATTAACACCTGGACAAGTTCAGGTTAAATATACAGTTCCAGCATCAGGACTTTATTGTGCTGGTAGTGTTACTCAATATTTAATGGTTAATGCCATTCCAGTAGTAAGTATAACAGGACCAAATGCAATTTGTGTCAATGCAACAACACAATTATCTCCAACTACAGGAGGCACTTGGACGAGTAGTAATCCAGCAGTAGCCACGGTAAGTAATACCGGTATGGTAACGGGAGTTACTGCAGGAACAGCAACCTTTACCTTTACAGCAACGGGTGGTTGCACATCATTGGCAACACCAGCAGTAACGGTTAATGCTAGTCCAGCAGTAAGTATAATAGGAAATACCACTGTGTGTCTTGGTTCTTCAACACAATTTTCAAGCTCAACACCGGGAGGTAGTTGGAGTCTTATGCCTAGTGACAGGGAAAAAGCAACAGTAAACAGTACTACAGGTATTTTTACAGGGATATTGGCTGGTTCAGTTCTACTATACTATTCAGGTAATGCTAATAATGGCTGTTCCTTCAATGTATCTACGCCTATTACCATAAATGCTGCGGGAGTATTGTCCCCAATAGCAGGATCTTCCACGGTATGTGTGGGGTCCACAACACAATTTTTAAATACAACGTCAGGAGGTATTTGGTTAGTAAATGATAGTAGTAAAGCAACAATAAACAGCAGTACTGGTATTCTTACAGGTGTGTCGGCAGGTTCAGTTGAAGTTACATATAGAGTTAACACTAATGGTTGTTCTTCAACAGTATCTAAGTTAGTAACGGTTAATGCTAGTCCAGCAGTAAGTATAGTAGGAAATACCACGGTATGCGTTGGTTCTACAGCACAATTTTCAAGCGCTACATCAGGAGGTACTTGGAGTGTTCCTCCTAATGATAGGGAAAGAGCAATAGTAAGCAGTACTACAGGTAGCCTTACAGGAATATTGGCTGGTTCAGTTCAACTATACTATTCAGGTAATGCTAATGGCTGTCCCTTCAATGTATCTACGCCTATTACTATAAAAGATGCCGGACCATCATTGTCCCCAATAGCAGGATCTTCTACGGTATGTGTGGGTTCTACGGCACAATTTTCAAATACAATATCAGGAGGTATTTGGTCAGTAAATGATAGTAGTAAAGCAACAATAAACAGTAGTACAGGTATTCTTACAGGTGTGTTGGCAGATCCAGCTCCAGTTGAAGTTACATATAGAGTTACTACTAATGGTTGTTCATTAACGGTATCTAAGTCTGTTACGGTTGATGTTAGACCAGCTGTAAGCATAACAGGAGCAAACACTATTTGTGTCAATGCAACAACACAATTATCTGCCATAACAGGTGGGACTTGGGCAAGTAGTAATCCAGCTGTAGCTACGGTAAACAATGCCGGTGTGGTAACAGGGGTTACTGCCGGAACGGCAACTTTTACCTTCACAGCAACAAATGGTTGTACATCATCGGCAACACCAGCAATAGCGGTAAATGCTTTACCTTCGGTAAGTATTACAGAATCAAATACAATCTGTATTAATACAACAACACAATTGTCTCCAACTACAGGAGGCACATGGACAAGCAGTAATCCAGCTGTAGCGACGGTAAGCAATGCGGGTATGGTAACAGGAGTTACTGCCGGAACGGCAACTTTTATCTTCACAGCAACGGGTGGTTGTGCATCATTAGCGACATCCGGAGTGACGGTTAATACTACTCCAATAGTGAGTATAACAGGACCAAACGCAATTTGTATCAATACTACAACACAATTATCCCCATCAGGAGGAGGGACATGGGTAAGTAGTAATCCAGCTATAGCCACGGTAAGTAATGTGGGTGTGGTAACAGGAGTTTCGGTTGGGACGGCTACTTTTACCTTTACTGGAGCAGGAGGATGTATCTCATTACCAACTTCTGCTGTAACAGTTAATACTAGTCCAACGATAAGCGCAATAACTGGTGGTGCTACTAAGGTATGTATTGGGGCAACAACACAATTTGCTAATATTACATTAGGTGGTGTTTGGTCTATTACAAATGGAACAGGTAGTGCCACTATTGATAGTACTGGTTTAGTAACTGCTCTATCCTCAGGAACTGTACAGGTAAACTATATGGTAGACAATGGTACTTGCAAAAGTTATGCAACCCCTCAAGAAATTACAATTAGCCCTGCAACAACTGGGGCCAAAATAGATGGACCTGATACTGCTTTTATTGGCAGTAGTTATAAAAGAGAATATAGAGGTTATCCATTAGGTGGTACATGGTCTGTAAGGAATGCATCAGGTACAGCAACTATACAAATGCTTATGGGAGGGACACAAAATAATGAATATCTCGGAATGTTAAACGCTAGTACTAGAGGTACTGTAAAAGTAATCTATACTTATAATGATCCTTGTGGTTCCGTTATTTCTTTAGAAAAAGAGGTAACTATTTTAGAGTCTTGTACATTAAACAATCCTAACTCTTTAATTGTAAAAGGGCTGTATGAAAAATTACTGTCGCATTTGTATGATAGAGTTAGAAGAGGAGACACTAATGCCCAGATTAATGGCAGTACACCAGCAGAGTTGATTGCTCTTAGACCTTATATAAAGAATAGCCTTGCTGACAAAATATATAATTTTAATTATTATAAGTATACAATGTGGCCATATTCGGAAGGATTATCTTTTTCTTTTTCACCAGGGGACATTGTAAATAATGATGTTCAGATAACGAATGGAGGTCTAGGAGATTATACGAATACCTATGTTTCATATAACACAGTTTCTAAAAATAGTGTTTCTAATTATATACCTGCTGGTATTGATGGGTATGGAGGATATGATAGAGTACAATCTTATGCGATAAAAAATATAGATTTTTGCCCAACTGTCATCTGTGCTCCAATGTCAGGAAGTATAAAAACATCTATTGCGAGTCCAACAACTGCTGATAGTATTAATTTTTCATTCGAGACCACTGCGACTAATTTAAGTTATAAATGGACTTTTAAGGAATTAGATAATCTTACTCCAAAAGGTAGTGCAACAACTCCAGTAGCATCACAAACGTTTAGCATTCCAGGAAATTATCGCGTACTTCTTTTTGCTAAAGACGGCAATGGCTGTGAGGGCAATTTTTATACAGATGTAATTGTAAAACAAACGTGTGTGCCAATTGTAGGGAAAATTAAAATTCTTCAGGCATCATCAACATCGGTGCCAGTTGTTTTGCCAATAGAATTATTTAGATATGAAGGGTCTTGGCAGGCTAATGATGAGAGTAATAATCCACAAGTAAATTCATGGGTAGATTATTTAGATATCAATGGTGTACAGAAAAGAGTTATCGTAGGTCCAATCGAAAATGGCTGTAAAGAGATTATGGCATCAAAAATTGTAGCTACCAATGGTGTAGAAAATTGTGTTGCATGTCAGGATTTTGAATACGCTCCAAAAAATGGAGTATGTAGTCAGGTTGAATTTATAGATTGTTCAGGTGCACATCAGACTATTTTTATTGGTCAGCCAACAGTGATTGAAGCCAAAAGAATTGTATCAAGCACTCCAGTAGGATGTGATTCTACTGACCCTTCACCAACAGATCCACCAGCTGAGAATTAAAATTATATCCTTTAATAGTATTGATTAGTGTTTAAATTAATCTTGATATTCAGTAGCACAGCAATAATTGTTTATAAATAAACAAGAAACATAAAAAAACATATTAGGAAATATGACAAACGTTTTTAAAATAAAAAAATACTTGATACTTACTATTGGTATGGTACTTTGTTCATTGGCAACTTTTGCGCAGGAATTAACGGATCAGGAAATTGGGTATGATGTAACTAGAATAACTCAACGATTGAAAGAGAAAGGGCTTTCAGATAGTATTATAAAAAAAGAAATCGCATTGTACATTTATGAAAATGAGAATTTAAAAGGAAAACCGATAGTTCATAATTTAATAGCTGATAAAGAAAATATAATCAAAAATAAGACAAGTAAAGTTCTAGTAAGTGTTCCTAAATCTGAAAGAGATGCTTTAATTGCTTTATACTACGCTACTGATGGTCCAAATTGGCCTAGTACTCTTAGTGGGGTTAAAGCATGGCCTGTTAATGATCCTGGTGCAGAAGTGACAGGTGATTGGAGTGGTGTGTCTATTTACAATGGACATGTTATTGGTTTACAATTAGTTTCTTTAAATGGTTCAATTCCAGATTTATCTGCTTTACAAAATATCAACGCATTATGGTTAACAGGGGCCTTAAGTGGAACATTAGATGGATTGAAAAATTTAAAAAATCTTTCAGTACTGAGAATTGGTTACGATCAACTTAGTCCTTGCATCTTTGAGAGCATATTACCTATTAGTAATTTAGATAATTTGAGTGAAATGGCATTTAATTGCTCTTTTAATATAAAAAGTATTCCAATAGAGTTTGATAAATTAGTTAATCTTAAAAAAATAGAGTTAAGATCAGATATTAATCAAGGTTTAAGCACATTAGGTAACCTGAAAAGTTTAACTCATATTTTGTTGCAATGTAATTTTTCAGGTTCATTGCCAAGTAATTTTTCTAATTTGACAAACTTAGAATTTATTAGCATGTTCAACAATAAAATTGATGATATTTCAATTTTGTCTAATCTGACTAGACTAAAATATTTCGATTTTGCAGGAAATAAGATAAGTGTTATCCCTTCAGATTTTAATAGATTGACCAATTTATTATATATAGATTTGTTTAATAATAATATAAAAGGTGATTTTCCTATATATTTTAAAAATCTTCAGTTAATTAATCTAAATATTGGATATAATCATGAAATTGGAGGGCCAATACCTCCATTAAATTTTACTAATCAAGATTATTCATATATTATTGCAGGTTCAGGTCGTGCCTTTTCTAGTATGTTTGATTACAGAAATCTTTTTATTACAGAAAATAAATTTAGGTTTATAGATTTTGCAAATGAATATCAGTACTATAAAAGTAACACAAAAACTTTTCATTATAATTACCAATCCAAGACTGATGAAAAAAAAGTAATTACAGCTTCCGTTGGAGGTACAGTGACTTTAACGATGTGTGAAGATGGTAGGTATATTAAAAATGTTGATACATTTCAATGGTATAAAGGTGTATATCCAAACGGTGTTCTTATCAATGATGATAAAGCTAAAGCTAGACAATATACTATATCAAATCTAACAGTTGCAAATGCAGGAAACTACTATTGTTTATCAAAAAATCCAGAAATAACAACTCCAGAAGAAAATCTTATATTGCAGAGAGAGCCGATTACTTTAAATGTTGTCAATTGCAACACGGTAGCAGGAACTCTCAAAGCGTCTAATGATAATCCAACTGTGGGTGCTAATACTACATTTTCTTTAGAACCGGTAGCTACTGGCTTAACCTATAAATGGATATTCTACAACGATGCAAACGGAACTACTGTAAAAGATGACAGTCAAACTTCGGCAACAGCTTCGCAATCTTATAGTATTGCTGGAAACTATTTAGTAAGACTAGAAGTAAAAGATGCAAATGGATGTATGACAACATTTAATAAATTTATTGAAGTTAAAAATTATTGCAACAGAAAACCCATCAGTTTTGCATTTGAGACCACAGATACGAACCTCAATTATACTTGGACCACTACAAATGCTGCAGGAGTTGTTGTGAGTGAAGTGAGCAATACTACAGGTTTGTATACCTATACACCAACTCTTGTAGGGAATTATGTTGTAGAATTGATCGCAACTGGAGAGGGTAAATGCAAAAAAGTATTATCAGAACCCATAACTGTAGTTTCCTGTGATCCTGTATTGCCTGTTTGTGAGAATCACATTGCTATAGTAGTAGACGAATCAGGATCTGTGGATGAGACAGAAGCTAAAAAGATAAGAGCCCAGTTAAAATCTTTTATCAAGGAACAAGCAAAAGTAAATGAAGAAGGATTAGGCAATATGTATATTACCTTAATAGGAATGTCAGATTCTGACGCTGATACACGAGCGGACAAAATAATGGAGCAAAAAGTTACTTCTGCAGATTTGAGTAGTACAGGTAACATAAATAGTTGGATAGATAATTATGGCAGACGATTTGGTAAGCTAGGAATTAGTGCAGGATCAGATTATTGGAAAAGTGGTTTAGATGCAGTAGCCAATTCACCTTTTAGAATAAAGCCCAAATTAGTTCTCTTAATTACAGATGGTTGTCAAACAGCGAATCCTGTAGAATTAAAGAAAACAATGGAGAAATTTGATAATTATCAAAACTCAACAGATACGAGTCTTAATAAGCCCCATTTATATGTAGTGGGAATTGATAATGGTTTTTATGTTGATAATCCTGTTACCACTAAGATACTGGCGCGTAATGAAGACCCTAATTATGTGCCTTCGATTCAAAAAAGTAGCCTAACTTCAAAAAATTCAGCCACTTTAAGTAAATCTTTGCAGTACTTGTTTAATTATCAGGATAATGCTTTTCCAATAGAAAGGATTAATGGTTTTGATAGCGCTTCTTATTTTGGACATAAAGACTTTACGTTATTGACGCAAGAGCCTTATTATTTTTCAGATAATATAGTAGTTGCAGGAGTAGGATGTGGTAAGGAGTCCAAAAAAGAATATTGTGCGAATTGTTTGTCTTTTCAACCAGAAGTTGGTGGTGAGTATTTGTTGAGTGCTTGGGTAAAAGAAGAAACCAATATTCAGGTAAAAAACTATGAGAATTCAGAAATTAATATAGTGTTTTACAATAATCCACAGGCATTAGATCCAGACCCAAAAGATCCGAATGCTCCCAAACAGATTATCTCAACTGTTGTCTTAAAACCAAAAGGAGATATTATAGATGGTTGGCAAAGGATTTCAGGAAGGTTTGTTATACCAAACAATACAATCACGGCTGGTGTGGTATTAGATAATAAGAATGTTGGTATCCCGGTTTATTTCGATGATTTAAGAATTCATCCGGTAGAAGGAAGTGTTAAAACTTTTGTATACGATCCTGAAACATTCAAACTGATGTCAGAGTTAGACGAGAACAATTATAGTACTTTTTATGAGTATGATAATGAAGGAGGATTAGTCCGGGTTAAGAAGGAAACAGCCAAGGGAGTCAAGACCATTCAGGAAACACGCTCTGGTAACGCAATAGAAGCAAATTAAGTAAGGTATGTTTTTAAAAAGAATAGTATGTATTTTGGGTTTGTTTTATTGCAGTTTTGGTTATTCACAAACTACGGTAAAAGAGATTTTTCAAAAAATGGGGATGCAGTATAGCGCAGCCAAACCTCTACAGTATAAAACCAGTTATGTTTTGTATAAAGATTTTGATTCCAAAAAAGTGGAAGAAAGTTATAATGGGATTTTTTATAAAAATGCACAAAATGAAATGTACACGAAAATTGGTAATACCGAAATACTCAATACCAAAAAGGTGAATTTAAAAATAAGTCATCCTGAAAAATTGATTGAAATTAATAATCCACTACCCAATTATCTTGGCGATTTTGATATGAAGTCTTTACTTGATTTATGCAAGATTGAGAAATGTATTGATTACAAATCCTATTGGGAAATAACGCTGACTACAAAGCAATTCTCAAGTTTGCCTTATTCTAGGATCATTGTAAGAATATCAAAGTCATACTTTATGCAAAAGCAGGTTTTTTATTACAATACGATTACCAACTTTTCTAAAGATTTTCGTAAGCCAGATGCGCATTATCCAAGATTGGAAGTGATTTATAGCAACTTTAATAGAAATCCAATAAATCCATCGGTTTTTAGCAGTAATACTTATTTTACTTCATCGGGGAAAAAGAGTATTGTTTTATCCCAAAAATTAAAAAAGTATGGGATTGTAGATCAAAGAAGTGTTGCCAATAATAATTAAGATAAAATATAGATATATGTATATCAACAAAAGTTTTTTAGTATTAGTTTTTTCATTATTTACATTGTTTTCTTTTGGGCAACAAGAGGAGTCATCAGATTACAAACTGGGGGCTGAATTATTAAGTCTGCCTGAATTGAAAGTAGAAGATTCAAGATTTTTAGATTTGAATAAGAGAGATTTGAATAATAATAAGTTGTTTGTTTCTGTAAATGATGCAGTATCTATTCATTTTGGATTTAAAGATGATATTTCAACTCCAGCAGCTTACAAAGAAATATATGATTGTACCATTAGTTTAGAAATTACGCCTTATAATAATCGTGGTATTGTGGATTATTCTTACACTGAGAATGATACACTAAAGCAACATAATAAACCTTTTATTATTAGTTTAAAAATTACTCATGATAATGCGATAAAAGGAGTCAAGTTTAATGATTATTTGGTTTACAAACTTCCAGGAATTCATAAAGCAAAAGTTAAGGTAAATTCTATAACATATTCTGCTCCTGGGATTCATTCTGCCCCTTATTTAGCGTTAAAATTTAATACGGATCGTTACTATAATTTACAGAACACTACTGTTACGCCAAGTGCACAATTTATTAAATATGATGGAACAACACCTAGAGTAGTTTCTTCAGTTAATGCAGGAGCTGATGAGCTTTTAATTAAGTGGGATGCAAATACAGTTGCGCCAGCTTTGGAATATGAGTTGGAATGGGCATGGATTGACAATTTTGGAGCCAATGGCGCTAAAATACCGGCTACCCAAATAGGTTTAACAGAGAAAGATTTTATGTTAAACAGCACTAGAATACAAACAAAAAAAACTTCTTACAATATTCCGGTTGTTTATTCAAGTGGTTATATTATTTATAGGGTAAGACCTGTAGGACGATTCCTTGATGATATTAATAAAATTTATAACGGCAAGTGGTCTACTTTTAATGCTGATAAAGAATTAAAGACTATAAGCGATTGGACCTATATAGAAATTGATCAATCACACGAAGGAAAGAAAAACTGGCAATATCAAGCTTCTTTTGCCGAGGATGGAAAGAAAAAAGAAGTGGTTAGTTATTTTGACGGGTCTTTGCGTAATCGTCAGACCGTAACCAAGGTAAATTCGAATAATAAAGCGATTGTTGGTGAGGTAATTTATGATAATCAAGGAAGGGCTGCAATAGAGGTGTTGCCAGTTCCTGTAGAAGCCTCGGCCATTCATTTTTATAATGATTTTAATAAAAATGCTGCGGGTAAAATTTATTCTCATAAAGACTTTGATTGGGATAAAAAAGATAGTATTAAATATTGTGAGCCAATCTTGGTTCCTGAAATGGCTAATGTGGCTGGAGCAAGTAAGTATTATTCAACAAATAATCCAGTACTCAATAACCATCAGGATTATGTTCCGGATGCTCAAGGTTATCCTTTTTCTCAAATAGAATATACACCTGATAATACAGGTAGAATTAAAAGTAAAGGAGGAGTAGGACTTGACCATCAAATAGGGAAAGGACACGAAATGCGTTATTTTTATTCACAACCTACGCAAGAAGAGTTGAATAGACTTTTCGGATATAAAGTAGGGGATTATTCCCGTTATAAAAAGAATACCGTTATTGATCCCAATGGTCAAATGAGTGTTAGTTATTTGGATCCTCAAGGGCGAACAGTTGCTACAGCACTAGCAGGAGATAAGGAAGGAAATTTAGATGCATTAAAGGATGAAATGACTGCAGGTCTACATGAACAGGTCACAACAAATTTATTAGCAAATAATGATCCGTATGCATCTGGTGAAAATGGAAAACTAGAGGATGGAATTAGATTAAATTCAACTCTTTCTGTAGTAAAAACTGGCGAGCTTACTTTTAATTATTCCTTTGCTAAAACCAAAGGAGGATTTACGGATGGTTGTTTGAACGCGAAGGTTTATCCTTTTGTTTATGATTGGTCTATCAGTCTAAAAAATGATTGTGCAAAAGAATTATTAGTAGGCTCGAAAGTAGGTTCAAATCCGTTATCATCAAAGATTGGAGTATTTAGTCTAAATGAGACAAGTTCTACTCCATTAAGCTTTCCTGACAAGGTGTTTAACGCATTAGACGAAGAAAAGTTTTTAAAGAAAGGTTCTTATGCTATTAGTAAAGATCTTAGAATAGATCATGTAGCTTTAGAATCATATGCAAATGATTATATCAAGGAATTAAAAGATAAAAAGATTTGCTTACCCGATCTAACAGCTTTAGCGCCTGAAATTACTGCTGCAGATTGTAATGTTGCTTGTAATAATTGTGAGCAACCTATAAACGTGTGTAATCTTAATTTAGACATGCTACTGCGAGATGTAAGTCCTCATGGTCAGTACGGGTCTGTTAAAGGACTTGAAACAGATGACGATGATGATGCAAATCCTTCTTCTGGTACTCCAGTGGATCCTCTTAGTATTTTTAATGTAAACAATGATTTACTATATGGTGGTTTTCATACAGAAACACGTAGAGATGAGGGTAGCACTGTTGATGTAACCGTAAAAGTTTCTAATTACAACTGGAAAAAACCATTTGGAGGATCCTATAAAGAAGCAGATGGAACTGTTTCAAAAATTAATGTAAAATTAATTACTAAGGTTGCAGGTCACGCAGAGTTAAATATTTATGATCCCGCTTTAGAAGGTGTTGTTTTGACGGATAAAGATCGTAATACAAATAGTAATGATCCTAATGATTATTTAGTAGAGCCTAAATACTTGAGGGATGTTGCCTATTTTATAAGTATTTGGCAAAACAGTTGGGCTAATTCTCTGGTTCAATATCATCCTGAATATCAATATTATGTTTATAATTCTGGAATATGTAGTAAATTAAATAACGCAGGATTAAATTCAAATGCATTTAATGAGGAATTGCTTAAAAAAGAGTTTTATATCGATGAGACAAAACCTATTGACAATTCTATATTTGATGCTGGAGGAGTATTAGAGCAACTTTTAAATATAGATGGTACTAATGATCCTTTCTATAATTCTCCAAATAGTAATAATGAGACTGAAGGAGATTTTGCTATTCGCAAAGACATTATGAAAGAAGCATTGACTGTCAATTTTGATGGTATGGTAACTGGCGGCAAAAAAATGAATATGCTTCAAGCTGCCTATTATTTTGCTGTTTTCTCAAACGGAATTGCACCAGAGTCAGCCTACACTTCTTTTATGAGTGTAAGTCAGAGTTCTTTATTAAGTATAATAAGAAATCTTGGAAGCAACGGTAATATTGTAGATTTAAATACAAAGCAAAGAATTTGGGCAAACTTTAGATCCTATTATTTAGGTCTTAAAGAAAAAACGCGTAGTGTTTTTGCACATATAGATGCTATTAAAAACAACAACTATAATGATTGTATAGGTGACTCCAAAAGTTCTGATAATTATGTTGATTTGTTAAAAAAATATACAAGTATCGGTAGTAGACTTACTGATTTGTTTGATGCTTTACCTGGAGCTGAGGGTGTTTCAATTCCTGTTCCGCCTGCAAGTACTGGTATTGAATTGGCTTGTTCTAAAACTAGTGCTCCTTTATTTGCTAATAAAGTAAAAAGATTCCTGTCTGCAGATTATGAGACAGATCCTTCTATAGATGATTCTGATCTTTTGGCAAATACAAAGAAAGAAGTTGAATCAAAAGTGTATTTAGAAACGGGGATAAACCCAAGGACTTCTGATCTTGAAAACCTATTGAAAGGATTAGTAAATCCAACGGTTCAGGACCAAAGCTTGCCATTGACTAATGGTATTTTGACAACTAGTATGCCGTTTTTAACGCGTTCTGTATTTGATGCGCAAGTAAATTCTAATTTTGTTTTAGAGGATGCAAGTGTGACCCCAAAAATTGTTACAACTGTAAATTCTGGGGTTCTTTCTATTGGATTTACTTGTGATAATGTATCAATTTCTACGCCTATAACATTAGAGTTTGCTAATACAAATAATTATAAAAATCCTTGTGGTGCAAGTGTGAATGCTCCAAATTGGGCGGATATTACAGATTTCAAAAATTTGTATTACATACCAGGAAGTTTTGTTAAAGAGACGGGAATATACCAATTTAGAATTCTTGCTACCATAAACAGAAAAAGTGGTAACGCAGGTTGTACTACTCCCGAAGAAATAATATTGAATGGTACTACAAAAGTTAACATTGCCGATTTTTCTTCAAGTATAGTAGAACCTTCTTGCGATAAAAGGGAAAAATTCAGTGAAGCTTTTAATGATTTGGTACTTGATTTACAACAAAAAGGTGTTTTATGGAATGATGGTTATTTGGATATATCAACCAATGCAGTATTTCTAAATGGATATTTAAAAACCTATTTTGGAGTAAGTAATACAGATCAGGTTAAGTGGCTTAATGATGAAGGGGGTATATATATATATGTTAATGGAGAGAGAAGACTTAAAATAGATCTATATAAATTTAATTTAGGGAATGATAAAATTTCAAGAATTACCATTAATGGATTGAGTAGTGATGGTTTCTCTAATGTTGTAAAAATTAAATTAAAACATCGTTTTGGGCGAACAAAAACAGCAAATATCAGTTCTGGAGCGCATCATGTGCCTTTGTATTTTAGCTGTTGTTCTCCTTGTGGGGAATGGGATTTTGATGGTAATGGAGTAGGAGATGGTTGTGATGAAGTTGTTGATCCTTCTAAAGAGGTTAGTTGTAGTTCATTTGCGGCTGATGAATTGTTACTTGAAAATTCCTTAAAAGATATTTTGAATGATTTCTTAATTCCTGAAAACCATAAAGAATGGTTATCCGGGAGTTATATAAATATGACAACGATTGGAAGACTTAATAATGGTTCAGCTTTTAGATATGTATCTAGTAATTCTTTAATGAATAATTTTGTAGAGAAATTTAAGGCTAGAGAGCGTTGGACTAATATTCTAGATCATTATACCACAAATTTTTTGGCTCGACCTATATTTGATGAATATTCTATAAGTTCTGATGATAGGCAGGGTTTGGTTTCTTTTTCGTTAACAAACGCTCCTTATATCGGTACCAGCGATAATTATTATAATGGACGTTTTGATATTGTGGGGATTAATCTTGGAGATGTCAAAAAGATTAATTCAATAGATATTAAGCCAAGACTTATTTTTACAACCTCTAACGTGATAGAAATTATATATACAGATAATCTTGGTAATACAATTTCAAAAGAGGCAAGGATTAGTTTTATTATAGATTATCAGAAATCTATAAATGGAGGTTGGTCTGGGGCTAATTATCAATTATGCAGATTTTTCAATGAAGGTAATCCTGTTGATACTGGAATTAATGCTTGTAACATTACTAATGAAACAGCTCAAGCTGAATTTCGTTTTGAAAATAATATTCGTGATGTCATAAACAATATTATTACTAGTGTTGCTAAACCAGTAGAATACGGAAAATACTATCCGTGGACTCTTTCATCAAATAATACTACTGTTACTAAATTTATTGAATCATCTAATCTAGTAGAACTTTATCAAGATGCTCGAAGCAAATTGCATAACTTAGATTTAACATTTAATGCTCCAGTTACTTTAAATTATTTTAGTTATGCATTCCATGAAAATGTAATGTATTTTGATTTTATAGATCAAAATGGTGTTTTTAATATGGATGGTTTCGCTTTGGGTGTAGATATTTCCAGTATAAAAAAAATTAATTCTATTGATATAATTACTGGTGACATAAATTGCAATGCAATAATTAATTACAACGATAATTCAGATGTTACTATTATTAAACAAGTTTTTTTTGGTGTTGGAGTATGTTATAGAACTAAAGGATCGACTCAAGGGGTACCTTTTTGTAAATTCTTGGCAAAATCAATCCCGTTAGTTCCTCCTCAAGAGGTTAGTAGAATGATCAAAAGCAATGAAAGTTTTTTTGGATACTCTATGATGAATAAAAAGGGTGGTCTCGAAATTGTAAACAACAAATCGAGTGTGTCAAATATTTCTTTATTAACAGGAGTTGCTCCAGTTTGTCCAGAAATTTGTGTGCCAGCTATTGTAGATCCAGTAATTTGTGGAGATAAATGGAGAGAGTTTAAATCGGATATGAGTTCTATACTACCAACTTATGAGCTTCCTACTAATCTAACTACAGATGGAAATTATTTTTGTGAGGCCAATTTTGGTTACATCAGTGTAGATTATGCGTATTATTTAACCAAGTTAAAAAGTTTTAACGGACCAAGTGCTTTTGGAGAGTCAAATCCTTTGTTTTTAACCATTGATAAATTTGGTGACACAAAGTTGAATTATGGGAATAAAGATACCCATAACGTGATTGATCAATATTTTATTTATTTAAATGGTTTAAATCAGCCAAATCCAACAAAAGAGGCAGTAAGCTGGAATCAATTTGCAAATGAGTATGTAAGTGAACATAAATTGTGCGTACCTGCTCCAATGGTTCCTAGGTTCAGTCTAAAAGTTCCTACTAGTGCCAAAACGCCTTGTGAGTTATATGCAGCTGCTATAAATGCAGCGAATAAACAACAATTGGAAGATGCTTTTTATGCTGGTAAGAGAGAAGAATTTATTCAAAATTATACAAAAGAAGCACTAGAAGGTATTACAGAGACCTTGACAAAAACAAGTTTTGATAAGGAATATCAATATACGTTGTATTACTATGACCAAGCAGGGAATTTGATACAAACAGTACCGCCGGAAGGGGTTCATAGATTGGCACCAAGTTCAAATTCTGCCATAGATGCAGTAAGAAAGGATCAGGCAGAAAAAGAAGATTTGAGTGATGTTAATGGTGCAAAAGTTGTTCCAGACAATACATTGCAAACGCAATACCGTTATAACTCATTGAATCAGTTGATATGGCAAAAAACTCCAGATGGTGGGATAACTCAATTCGCTTATGATGCTTTAGGAAGAATTGTAGCTTCTCAAAATGCAGAACAAGCTAAGCATTCTCAACTGAGCTATACGCGATATGATGGTTTGGGACGTATTACAGAAGCAGGACAGTTGGTATTAAATACGACTGCTGTATTTAATGGTAACGGAAGACTAGCCACTAGTGCCGCACAAGATGCACCATTAGTAGTTGTTGATGCTGTAAATGGTCATTATCCATATAACATTGCTTCAAAAACTGAACAAGTGACAAAAACACTTTATGATGTGCCAATGAAAAATTCAGAAAGTTGGTTTACGGATTATGGTGTAGAAAATAGTCATAAAAGAGTTACTGCAGTATTGTATTATAATGCACTAACAGCAGAGATTCCTTCTGTTGAGGCTACAGTTGGATATGAAAATGCTATTTTATACGATTATGATGTACATGGTAATGTAAAAGAGTTAATTCATCATACCAATAATAATCAAAATTTAACAGGCCTGAGCAGACAGCTTAAAAAGGTAGTTTATGACTATGATCTAATAAGTGGTAATGTGAATAAGGTCACTTATCAGCCTAATAAAGTAGATCAATTTATTCATAAATATGATTACGATGCGGATAATAGGATACAACAAGTATATACCAGTAGGGATAATATGATCTGGGAAAAAGAAGCTAACTATTTGTATTACGAGCATGGGCCTTTGGCGCGTGTGGTAGTTGGTGACAAAAAAGTTCAAGGAATAGATTATATATATACGCTACAAGGTTGGTTAAAAGGAGTCAATTCAGAGGAATTGAAAACCAATTCAGATGCTGGTAAAGATGGTTTAAATGTAGCCAAAGATGCTTTTGGTTTTGCACTAAATTATTATACGGGGGATTATATCTCTAGAACGAATTCTACAGATGGTACTGTCTTTAATTTAAGTAGAACAAAAGGCTTTGAGAGTAATGCTAATTTATACAATGGAAATATCAAAGATATGGTAACTTCATTGTCAGATCTTAACGGACAACCGTTAGCATCTCAATTTAATCATTACACATACGATCAGCTTAATCGTATTAAGAGCATGAATAGTGAGGCTATAGTATCTGGGGTTTCAACACCTTCTTATAAATCAAGCTATAGCTATGATCGAAATGGAAACTTAAAAACCTTAAGTGCTTTTGCACCAAAACAAAATGGTTCTATTGTAGAAATGGATCGTTTGACCTATAACTATAAAGATAAAACTAACCAGTTGCTCAGCGTAAAAGACGCTGTAGGTGCTGGGGTGTTTACCAATGATAGCCAAAATCCAAATGATACATCATTGGATATCGATAACCAAGACGATGATAATTATGAGTATGACGCCATAGGGCAATTAACCAAGGATAAATCAGAAGGGTTAGATATTGAATGGCGTGTTGATGGTAAGGTTAAAAAAGTTGTAAAAAATAACGGATTAACAGTAAGTTTTGAATACGATGGTTTAGGAAACAGAACTTCAAAAACTGTTGTTACACCTTCTAAAACTTCGGTAACCTATTATGTACGTGATGCACAAGGTAACGTATTGAGTACTTATGAAATGGTTACAGAAGGCGGAAATTCAACTTATTATCTTGTAGAACAGGATATATATGGTAGTAGCCGTTTAGGTGTTCAAAAGTATGAAAATGCAAAAATAACGTCTAAAGCTGCTTTCTCAGCATTAGTTAATAAAACAAATCAGCTAAGCGCAGGTACAGAACGAGGTATTACGAATAAAGCAGAATCAACTATACCTAAAATTTATGGATTAAAGTTTGATAATACTTCGGATTATACTGCTTGGCCAATAGATACAAAAAACCAGCTTAATTTATTTAGCAATAAATCAGTAAAAACAAGAGCAATTACAGTAAATTCTCATTTTAAAATAGATCCTGCTAATACAGAAAATGTTGTGGCAGCTTTCCATGGTTCTTCAGTAGAGGGGAATTTTCCACGCGACAATTCGGTTTCTTATAGAAGTTCAGTTTTATTAAAAATTAAAAAAGAGGCTAATGGTTTCGCACCAATTGTATCACTAATTAAATACCGTCGTAATCATAACGATTATAAAAACAGATCAGGAAATAGGAGATATTCTTTTAGAAGTATTGATGAGATAACAGATTATAAGATTGCTCCAATAATCAATCCTGCGGATGCAACGAAACCTTTGCCAGTAGCAATACCGGAAAATGAATGGGATTTTAAAGCTGAAATTAAATTAAATTCGAACGCTTCAAACTATGAAGTAGTAATTACTCTAAACGGAAATGTGTATTCTACGGTTACAGAGTTTAGTGTACCTCTAAAAGGAGATGAAGATGATAGTATGACAGGTGATTCGCCTTATTTAAAAGTTAAGACTCCACCAAATACGTTAGGATTTACAGAAATTCAGTCTCGTCCTGATCGTAGTCCTAATAATAAGAAGACGTATTTAGCTGCTCTTACTGAAATGTGTGATTTCACATATACTATTGATAACGGAAAAGGGCCAGCGGCAACAAAAATAAATGCTTTCAATTTTGATGAAGCTGAACGAGTAGATGTAGTAAACCGTGTTCCAGTTGCAACTACGGGAATAAAAATGGCTCTAAGCAGTGTTAACTATGCTGAAACATTTTGTGGTCTTCCGATGCAAGACAAAGACGGTGATGGTATAAAAGATGAAGATGACAGTTGTCCAGAAATCTTTAATCCTAAACAAGAAGATACTAAGGAAATTGCATTAGGATTCGCAGCAGATGGAATAGAGGATGCATGCGACAACTGTGACTATCCTAATAAAGATCAAACTGATACCGATGGTGATGGCAGAGGGGATGACGTTACTATAAATGGAATAGTTAGACCATGTGATAACTGTAAATTAATTGCTAACTTTGATCAAAAAGATACTGATGTAGATGAGAACGGAAATGCGAAACCTGACGGAATAGGTGATGTTTGTGATAACTGTAAAACAATTTATAATCCAGATCAAAAAGATGAGAACCATAATGGTATAGGTGATGCTTGCGAAGGACTGGATCAAGGTAATGGTTTAGCAACAATTGTTGGTCCTGCAGAAACGGCTAAACGTTTTGTAGGAGACAAGCAATATGAGTTGTCTAATCATTTAGGAAACGTACTTTCTGTAGTTTCAGATCGTTCACTTGTTGATGGAAGTACAGGCTTAAAGCCAGACGTTCTTAGTTACTCAGATTACTATCCTTTTGGAATGCTAGTGCCAAACCGTCACGGTAGATCCGAATCGTACAGATACGGATTCCAAGGACAGGAGAAAGATGATGAGATTAAAGGAGAGGGAAATTCTTTAAATTATACTTATCGTATGCATGACCCGCGTATTGGTAGGTTTTTTAGCAGAGACCCTCTTGAGAAATATTATGCGGAACAAACACCTTATCAGTTTTCTTCAAATGCCCCAATACATGCAAGAGAATTGGAGGGTATGGAAACTGCATTTGATTTTAGGTTTGAAACAAGACAAAGAAGATATTTATCGGGAGAAATTAGCCACGAACAGTATAAGTCAGAAATTAATGCTGAAGCTTCTGGAGCTATTGCAGGAGCTTTAATAGTTGCTGCGTTTTACACAGGCGGTAAAACTTTACCTTTATTAAGAAATTTATTCTGGACAAGTGCTATTAAATTTTCTCAAAATCAATTATTCTTAATTGGAGCAGGTAATGCTGCTACAGGTCTTGCAGTTGGATTTCTAGATGAAAGCGGTACTATTGATGTGCCAGGTCCAATTGATGATTTTTCTAGAACTGGTAGAATGATAATTGGTACTTTTGCTAAAAGTAAGTTTATTGAAAAATATTCAGTTCAATTAGGTAAATTGGATTATGCTTTAGGTAGAGGTTCGACAGTAGCTAAAGATTTAGCTAAAGTGACAATAAGAGAAATTGAGAATATGGCTAAATCATTAATTAGAAGTGATAAATTTAAACAACAAGGAATTAATACTTCTGAAAAATTAATTGGGTTAGCTTCTAAAGCTCTTAATGAAGGTGTTGATGTAGGTGAAAAACTTATTAATAAATATGGGACGAGTTTTTCAAAACAAGTTAAATTAAGTGACGGAACTAAAGTTAATGTTAGTTTTATTGTCAGAGAAGAAGGTGCTTTACCAGAATTAACATCTTTTTCTATACCTGAAGTTAATAAAGAGCTTTTAGGTAAAAAAATAAGTGAGTTAAAAGATAAAGCTCAGAAATTAGGTAACAATTTAAGCAAGTAAAATGGATTTTTTATTCACAAAAAACATTGGAGTTCCTGAAAAAAGCAAATATACTTTTATTTTCAATGAAATAGATATTGAAAGAATTAAAGTATACAACGAACTTTCTATTAAAAATAAGATATATTGTTTTATTGGAGACTATAATTCTCATAATTTAGAGACTGACAAAGCTGTTGCCGTTAATATGTGGAATAGATTAGTTTTATTTTCTATAGATAATGGTGACTTGCTATATTATTCGGGATTTTATGATTCGTTTGTAGGTATTGAATCTTTATCTAATTTTTTTCTAGTTGTGACAGATTCAACAATTTTTAAAATTAATAAAGAAAATTTTTACCCTTATGGATTTACTCAATTTCCATATAATATTTGCGATTACGAATTATCAAATTCTTTAGGCGAGATTAAAATTAAATTCGTTGAAGAAGAAATGCAAGATGATATTGTTGTTGATTTAGGAGTTTGATAACTTGGATATATTCCAAAAAAGATAATCCAAAAGGCGCGGATATGTCGTCGTAAAGATAGCGCGGTTTTGCAAACCGTGCCCGCAAAGGAGAACCATAGCTAATCTATAAAACAAAAAAACTACAACTCGAATTCATTTTCTGGTTGTAGTTTCTTGTTTTAATAACTCTCCAGCTTATCATGTACTTTCTCAATTTCTTTGTCCATATAAGCCTGTGCATAATGTACATATCGATTAAATGATGTACTAGCGCTACTGTGTCCACTTATTTTGCGAACTAAATGTTCTGGCATTCCTAAAATTAACAAAGTCGTTATTGCAGTTCTACGCATCATGTGAGAACTCATTTTGTCGCAAAAACGGTTTTTTGTTGTATCTGTTTTCTTTGTTAGTTTTTGGGTTTTACCTTGTTTTTCCCGAGAAACTTCTATGGGAGACGTAAAACCAGCTAGTTCACCAATTTGCTTTAGGCTTTTATTAAAATTAAACAAACTGGTATTCCCAAAAAGTGTTGCTTTATTACTCTGTGATTGATAACGCTGAAAAATGGTTACTGCATAAGCCGAGAGCTTAATAAAACTGAATGTTTTTGTTTTCTTTGATTTCAGTTTTAAGTACCATTCGCCTTCCATTTGCTCGAAGTTTTTATTGGTCAGCAAAAAAATATCCGAATAACGCAAACCAGTAGTGCAACCAAAAGCAAAAATATCCTTAATCCTTCTATGACTAGGTATAAGTGATGCTTCAAACTCTTTGTCATGAATTAAGAACTTGAGTTGTTCTGGAGATAGTACAAAGATTTCTATTTCTTCTTTACGAACATAAAACAGTCTCTGAAAATCTCCTGTGAATAAATCTTTATCATTTTTTAAATAATTAAAAAACACACGAATGACTTTTATATTGGCACCCACATAATTGTCATGACAACCTTTTTTATATAGAAACTCTGTAAACTTTTGGTAGAATTTTTTCCAATAACTTTTCTCTGATGCTAGTTCGCGTTTGTCAAGTTTAGAAGCGTCACAGATGCGTAATTCAAATTTGGTGTCAGTCGAAAACTGAATCAAATTATTCAATACATACTTATAGTTTTGAATCGAGTCGGGTTTTATTTTTTCTCCATTTTTCTTAAGCCGTTTCCCTGTTTCAGTTTCTTTTATAAATTGTTTGAACAATGGAATTATGGGACTCGTTTTTTTCATGTTTTGGTTTTGTCAAAAATACAATTTTGACTAGAGTTTAGAATAGTTTGGATGTAACAAAATGTAGCTTGTTCTTTCCTGAAATTATTTCATACAAATTGGCTTATTTCAGGACGGGGCAAAGTAAACAAAAAAGCAACTCAATTTTGAGTTGCTTTTTTTGTTTTTTGACCTGTTTTGTTTGCTCAGCGTTGCGGGCACGGTTTGCAAAACCGCGCTATCGTTACAACGACATATCCGCGCCATCTGGGTTTAATTAGAAAATGAATTGTACTCAATCATACATTCAATAGCACTTCTAAACCAATCCCAGAAACTCATAGTTATTTTCCCACCTTCATATCCACTTGAAGCAAAATCATGAATTATTACTACTTTTTTTTCTTCATTCCAACAAGCTAAATCATCGTTATCTTCTCTTCTAGCAAAAGGTACTAATATTCTATTTGGATATCTATCTTTAACCCCTTGATATCTATCTTTTAATCTATCGCCTAATAATATGATCCAAGGGTCAAAATCTAAAAGATTTTGATTTATTATAATCATGAAGTCATTAGGGTAATCAAAGCTTTCAATTAATTTTTTTTCTTCCATATCTTAATTTTTTAAACCACCATCTATTTGAAATGCCCCACTTGAATTTGCACTTCTATAGGCAGCATTTTGTTTTTGAATTCTTAAATCAATGGCTTCTCCCCAAGTTTTTGGGACTCCTTTTTTTGTTGTAAATCTTTCAATCATAGTTTGAGGTAATGGTTCGTCATAGTTTCTTATAATAGCTTCTACTTCAATTCCAGCTTCGTGAGCAGATAGAACACGTGTATTGTCGATGGTTATTAAATCTCCATTTTTCATTGCTACGACATCTATTGGATCACCTTTCCAACCATTTGACTTCATACTTGATATTATTTCTTCTGCGCCATTAACTGAACTTTGACTAAATTTAATCATGTTCGGACTAATTTTCACAGAGTTTTTTACTAAACTTTTTATTGCAAATTTACTCAATCCTTTTACTAAATAATAGCCATCTACAATTGCATAGGCTGTTTCTTCAGCTGCAATTACTTTTTCAGCAAAATCTACGCTTCCAGCCATATCAACAGCACCTTGAAAACGCATACCATCCTTTTTAACATCACTATAATGTTCCATTATTTCTGGAGCCGCTTGAAGTAATTCTCCTAGATAAGCATGATCATCAACGGCTTTTTCGCCTAACCCAAAGAACCAACTTGTTCCTTTTGAAAGGGGTAGCTTAGCATCATATGCACTTCTTGAACCAGTATTTGGAGTTCTGTCACTTTTAAATGGATGAAACTCTGTTGTTGCCCCCTGAGCTGAATGCATAAAGAAGGTGTGCTCACTATTATTCTTTATGATTTCAGAAGATAAGGTTAATTGTGTATATGCCTTACCATCTTTACCAAGCATTTGTTGTGTCTTATAATAAAAATGAATCTCATCATTACCATCAGGGTCAACATTATTAATTGGGTTGTTTGCTGCAAATTGGAAAGGACTCAACCACGGTTTTTCAATATTATCTGTACTCCACCATCTTCCAACTCTTGGATCAAATAATCTTTCTCCGAAATCATAACTATTCCCTTCGCCTTTCAGTTCGTCATCTTTCTCCTGTCCTTGGAATCCGTATCTGTACGATTCGGATCTACCGTGACGGTTTGGCACTAGCATTCCAAAAGGATAGTAATCCAATAGTTGGTAAAGTTAATGTTTAAAAGGGCTAATCTATGTAAGAACGTATGCAAAAAATGCGTTTTTAGGCAGTTTTCGTCTTTTCAAAAATACAAAAAATATAAAAGTTAAGTCACAGATTATAATAAATTACTATAGTGTGAGTCTAATTTTTTTGCACAAAAAAAGCCGAACATTGCTGTTCGGCTTTTTGTCGGGGTGGCAGGATTACATGCCTATTCCTTAATTCGTTGATTTTACTGATGTTTTCAAGCATTCTTCCAAAAAGGGTAGCCGAATAGGTCTCATTTATAATGACTTATTTTGTATCCTTTTATATTCTTAAATCAATTTAATCTCAGTCAGTCAATGTGCTTTTATATGTGTAAATATATTAAAAATGAGATTATGACACAAGTAAAAATGGAGCTTTCTTTTCTTCATTTTTAAATTGTTCTATTGGAGTGGATGGGACCACAATCGAACACCTTATACCACTCTTAACTTTTTTCGAATGCTTAAAATAACTATGTGATGAATTGATTTTGTGTATTTATAATTTTTTTTCGTGAACGAAAATATAGAGCAAAGATAAAAGAAAAGGACTTGATACAGATAATCAATTTACAAATCACTAAACTAAGAAAGAAGAAATAAAATTAGAATTTGTAAAAAAAGGATATGAATATTATCATTTAGTGATATCTATAATAATCTCTAAAAATTCCTAAATCAAAAAATATACCCTGTTTTTAATAGGAACAGAAGTTTTTGGTTATTTTTGAATAATATTCAATGATGTTTCAGAATTTAGCTACTATCTAGAAAAATTTATCTGACCAATCAAAGATCAATCTTTTAAAAATTTGGACATAATCCACATATGAACTTAACGTTAAATAGCCCTAAAAAGACACTAAACAAAGCCTATTTGAAAGAAAAGGTAAGTCGTTCAGAAATTGAAGATTTCAAAAGAAATCTTGAATTGTTATTTGACAAAATTAATGAAAATGAGTCTGAAGAACATCTAAAGAATGTACTTGCAGATTTTTTAAAAGATACTTGGTACAATAATCAAAATGAGATAAATACTAAAGGTCGAAGTGACCTTGCCATTTATAATGGAAGAACAAGTAGAGATAGTGTTGGTGTAATTTTTGAAATAAAACATCCGAATAATAAGTCTGAAATGATAAATTCGTCGCGATTCAACGTGAAGGCATTTCATGAACTCATTTTATATTATCTTAGGGAAAGAATTGATTATAATAATTTAGATATTAAACATTTAGTTGTAACTAATATTTATGAATGGTTTATATTCGACGAAAATTGGTTCGAAATTAACGTATATCGAAATCAGAAACTTAGGAAAGAGTTTGAGAATTGGAAACTTAGCGGAAAGGATACTAGATCATTTTATGAAGGATATGCAAAAGACCATCTAAATACGATAACTGAAAATATTGACTGTACTTATTTTGACTTAAGGAATTTTAAAGATTCTTCTCCCAATTCTTCAAAATTAAGTGATAAACAACTAATACCTTTATATAAGGTACTATCACCAACGAATTTATTAAAACAAGCGTTTGCAAATGATAGTAATTCGCTTGACAAGAAATTCTATTCGGAATTGTTATATATAATTGGACTTGAAGAAAAAAAGGTTGGTGGTAGGAAAATAATTCAACGTAGTTCTAATCCATCTTATGCAACATTAATAGAAAATACTATTCTGCAGTTGGAAGAAAGGGATAGCATTAGAGAGATGGACACCCCTTCTAATTACGGAATAAATATTACAGAACAACTTTACAATGTTGCATTAGAACTTACTATTACTTGGATTAATAGAATTCTGTTTATCAAGCTTCTTGAAGCACAGCTTTTTAAATATCACCACAAGCATGAAGGATATAAATTTTTGAACAGTACTTTAGTACATGATTATAATGATTTAAACACCCTCTTTTTTCAGGTTTTGGCGGAACGAAAAATAACACGACGATCACATTTAGTCGAGAAGTTCCAAAAGGTTCCGTATCTGAATAGTACATTATTCGAGCGCACTGATTTAGAAATACGCACATTTGATATTAGCTCATTAACCAATAGTGAACTACTTTCTTTATTGCCTGCGACTGTATTAAAAGATAATAAGGGTTCTAAAAAAACAGGTCAACTACCACCTTTGCAATATCTTTTTGAATTTCTAGATTCATACGATTTCACTTCTGAAGGGTCAGAGGAAATACAAGAAGAAAATAAAAATCTGATTAATGCATCTGTATTGGGATTAATCTTCGAAAAGATCAATGGATTCAAAGATGGCTCATTCTTTACTCCAGGAACTGTGACTATGTTTATTTGCAAAAAGACGATTAGAAATGCAGTGATTAAAAAGTTTAATGAAGAATATGAATTAGATTGTAACTCTTTCGAGGATTTGAAAAATTTTATTTCCTCAAAATATAAAGCACAGGATATCCTAAGCTTTAATCAGGTTATTAATAAACTTAAAATTTGTGATCCGGCTGTCGGGTCAGGCCATTTCTTAGTATCTGCATTAAATGAGATTATTGCTATTAAAGCGGATCTTGGAATTCTAGCGGACTCAAAAGGAGTACGACTTACAGGATATGACCTAAGGGTTGAAAACGACGAACTTATTGTCACTTACAACGACAATACCGATATCTTCGAATATAAAGTGACCAATAATTCTGTTAATAGTGAAACGCAAAGAGTACAAAAAACGTTATTTCATGAGAAGCAAAACATAATTGAAAATTGTCTATTTGGGGTTGATATAAATCCCAGTTCTGTTAAGATATGCCGCCTGAGATTATGGATTGAGTTACTTAAAAATACATACTATATTGAAAACACACAATTCACTGAATTAGAAACGCTTCCAAATATTGATATAAATATTAAATGTGGAAATTCATTGATTAATCGTTTACCTCTTAATGAAGAATTAGATACAGCTTTGCAGGGTAAATATTCTCTTGCTGCTTATAGAGAGGCATTTCATAAATATTATCATGCAGAAGGAAAAGACGAAAAGCGTACTATAGAGAAATTTATTGAAATAGTAAAAGGAGATTATACTTCGCAAATATATAATAGAGATCCACGAATTAAGCGTCTTTCTACATTACGTGGTAAAAGATTAAATCTCGAAAATTCAGTTAAAATTGGAGACTTATTCGCTAAATCTAAAAAATCTGATATTCAGTCCAAATTGTTATCGTTCCAAAAATCTATTGACAAAATTAGTTTAGAAATTGATGATGTTAGGAATAATAAAGTTTATCAAAATGCCTTTGAATGGAGAATAGAATTTCCGGATATATTAAATGATGATGGATCTTTTTCGGGATTTGATGTATTGATTGGAAATCCACCTTACATGTTTGGTGGGAATGAGGGAATTTCGTCTATTGACAAACGTTTTTATAAAGAGCAGTATTTAACCGGAGGCGGTAAAATTAATTTATTTACACTATTTATTGAACGCGCTTTCAACTTATTGAAGCCGAATGCGGATTTTTCTTTTATCATACCCAATACATATTTACGAGTTACTTCCTATAATGAATCTCGTAAACTTTTAATCGACAATTATCAGATTGATACCATAATAGATCTGGGGGATTCGGTATTTGATGATGCAGTTACAACAGCAATAGTTATTGTAGCAGAAAAAAAAGTTGCGTCGGAAAACCATAAAATATTAATAAGTGATAATTATAATAAAAATGCAAATAGTATTAATCAAAAGGCGCTAACACTGAGAAAATATGTTATAGCTACAAATATCGATGAGAAAAAAGACTTTCTTATTACTAGGATAGAGAATAATAGCATTCTTTTAGGTTCCTTGTGTGCTGAAATGATATTTGGTGTAGTTATTACGAAAAATAGTGATGAAGTTATTAGTTACACTGAAAGATCTGGCTGGAAACCTTTCTTGGAAGGAAAAGACATCTCAGCTTATACAATTAAACCAATAAATAAGTTTTTAAATTACGAACCAAGTCTGTTGCATCGAGCAAGAAGTAAAGAAATATTTGAACAACCAGAAAAAATACTATTACAGCGAATTACAGGAGGTAGTCGCCCACTTAAAGCTGCATATGATAATAAACAATATTATAATAAAGAATCTATCAATAACATAATCCTTCAAAGTAACTGTGGTTATTCATATAAGTACATTTTAGGGCTTTTGAATTCGAAATTAACAAACTGGTATTATAGTAATATGTTTACTAACGAGTCACGATTGACAGTTAATTTGTCAAAGGAGTACTTATCACAGATTCTAATTCCTGTTGCAGATGAACAAACACAAAAACCGTTCATTATAGTTGTTGATTATATTTTGGCCCTATCTGGAAAACTTTCAACAATAGCTATTGATGATTTCGTTCCAAATAGTTTCTTAATATCGATTTTTGAAGAGATTCTTGACGCAATGATATTTGAATTAGTTTTTAAAAAGGATTTTCTTGAAGCAAACATCCATTTAATTGAATATGTCAAAGTTGATTTCAGACCAATTACAGATATACTGTCTCTTGAAGAACAAAAGGAAATAATTTTCGACGCATACCAGATATTTCGACGTAAAGATAGTATGATAAAAAATAATCTTAAATTGATGGATCTAAGACTTTCAGAAATAGTAATGCCAATTAAAAAAGTTAGCTATAATGAACCAGCTTAATAAAATTATCTTAAATAACTTCAAGTTTTTCCGTGGACAAACAGTAATTGATATTGATTCAAAAAATTTAATTATTTATGGAGAAAATGGAAGTGGTAAAAGCTCGATATATTGGGCTTTATACACCTTTCTTCATAGTGTATATAAACCTGATGATAGTGATATTCAAAAGTATTTTGATCCAAGTAATAATCAAAATCTTATAAACAGTTTTATAGAAACAGGGGAAGAAAGTTCTATTGTTGTTGAATTTATTGATGATTCTAAAACCATCACGCAAAAAACTTTATCCTATCGCGTTGTAAATACAAAAGCTGGAGATATAGTACGAGAAGCGGCGCATTCAAGTGATTTTGTCAATTATAGAATTCTATCACGTTTATATGATTTTAGTAATCGCGAACAGATTGATCTTTTCTCCCTTTTTGAACGAGAAATTCTCATGTTTATTGATTTTGGATCTGAAGTGTCTCCTGGGGTAAGTAATGCATCTGATTGGTGGCGTTTCTTGAAGAATGGAATGCAACCTCGTACTGCAATGCATCATCCAGCATATTTGGATTTTCAAGCCAAAATTCAAAGTTTTAACACCGAAATGGAAAATTATCTATACTCCATTGTTCAAGATGCTAATGAATATTTACAAAATAAATTTAAACAAAGAATAAACATAAGGTTCGATTATTTACCTGCAAGTTATGATGTATTTATTGAGGGAAGTACAACAAGACGTAATCGAAAGACTTTACCCCCAAAAATCATTTTAACTGTTGATTTGATTGACTCAAGGTCTCACACGCCTCCTATTAATTTGGGACGACCACAATCTTTTTTAAACGAAGCTAAACTGACAGCTATTGCACTTTCTATACGATTTGCTATTATTGATGCTAAATATTTACCTGATGCTTCCAAGATACTTGTATTTGACGACCTTTTGGTAAGTTTGGATATGGGGAATAGAGATATTGTGCTTGAAATTATATTGAACGAATTTCCAGAATATCAAATTATATTAATGACCCACGACAGGATGTTCTATGAACTTGCTAAACATAAGGCTAAAAGTATAGCAGGAGAAAATTGGTTGTATTACGAAATGTATGAATCTATAAAAGATAACATTTTGATTCCTCATATAAAAAGATCAGATTCATATCTTGAAAAAGCAAAAGCGAATTTTCATTTAAAGGAATTTGAAATAACCGGTAATCTACTTCGCAAACAAGCAGAGAAGTTTACTAAAGAGCTTCTGCCGAAAAGGTATCATTTTAGTGAAGAATATGCACCACGAAATTTAGACGGACTAATAATGCAATGTATTGTATTTGCAAAAGATAGTGATATTAATGACACAATATTTCAAGATCTTGATAGACATAGAAAATTTGTACTTAATCCAGCAAGTCATGATAATATGGGTATTGCACAATTTACGCATGAGATCGAAAATTGTATCAAAACATTTGATGCTCTTGATGAATTGAAATTTCAACCTGTTCTGAAAACTGGAGAAAAATTGGAGATTAATTTAATCGGTAATGATGGCTTGCCATATAGATGGGAAATTAAATTGGAAGATGATGCATTACTTTTAAAATGGCCTACAGATGAAAGCCAATTAGGCCCAGTTAAGTTTGCGCATAAGATGTTTCAAGATACTATTGTTAAATATGAATGGAAATACACTAGACAAACCTTGAAAGCATTTTATACGAAATATCACAACAAATCTAATAAGGCAAAATCGACTGATTTTTGGGATGAAATTATCCAGTCATCTTCTGGAAATCCGATCAGAACGTTAAAAATATTTTAGCAACTTAGCTTGGTTTTCGTATATGTTTATTTCAAGAATTGAATAGGCATAAGCCTAATTTAGCTATATTTGCTCAACGCATTTGGATAGCATATTAACATGAATACTAATAGTAGAAATTCTCTATTTCACGATTTAAATTTAAAGGAATACGAACGTAATTTGTATTCTGTGAATGCTACTTTTACGGAAAATCTTTTGGAATACTATAGAATTCAAGCTAGTATTGTAAATGCTGATTATTTTTATTGCTTTAATAATCTAACTGAAAATCAGCCTATACCTTTTGTTTATATATATGATCAAAGGGAAAATAAACAAAAGAAGACAATAGATCTTGTTGAGATTAACAGACAACTATGGACACTTGGTGAAATTGCATTAGCAATAATTGTATACCCTGACGGCTTTAAAATTATTGATACAAGAAATCCCATAAAAAGTGAGTCAGAACCTTCATTTTTAGACGACTTATCTGACGCTATAGTAAAAATTGATTCTATCCTAAAAAAACGAATTTTTGAAGGACTAATTCTTGAAGAATCACCTTCTGATTATGTAAGCGTCTCACCTTACCAGAAATTGCTCAATCATATTGAAATTGAAATTCTCAATAAGAGTAAGATCATTGGATGTAATCAGAATCTCCTAAAAAAATTATTGGTTAAATTTATATTGATAAAGTATCTTGAAGAGCAAATTGATGATTCTGGAAATAGTGTTTTTGAAAATGATTTTTTTGACCGTTTTATAGTTAAGAATGTTGTTAAAACATTTTTCTCTCAAAAAAACACTTTCTGTGATGTTCTGCGAGGAAACAATATCAGTGGTCTTTTGAATTTTTTAAATGAAAAATTCAATGGAGGTATTTTTAATATTTCTAAAGATGAGGAAATAGAATTAACAAATTCTAATTTAAGTATTATTGCTGATGCACTGGATGGTAATAAAGATCTTAATGGGCAAATGTCAATTTGGAGGTATTATGATTTTAATTTATTACCTATTGAATTTATTAGTCGATTATATGAAAGGTTTGTGACTTCTGTTGATGGCAAACAAAAAAGCACAGGTGCTTATTATACACCTCCACATTTGGCACGATTATTAATTGATGAGTTGTTACCTTTTAATAAAGAAATTGATTTTGCAAATTTTAAAATTTTGGATCCATCCTGCGGTTCCGGAATTTTTTTAGTTCTTGCTTATAAAAGATTGATTACACTTTGGATGTTAAAAAATAACAAGCAATCTATCGAAGGAGAAGACGATATTAAGAGTATAAAAAAAATATTATCGGATTGTATATATGGAGTAGATATTAATGAAGATGCATTATCTATAACTGCGACTTCTCTGCAAATTGAATTAACAAGTCATATTCGTCCAAAAGAGATATGGGAAAACCTAACCTTTGATAATCTAGTTGAGCAAGCAAATTTAACTAATCTTGGATTTTTTAAATGGTATAAATCTAATTTTTTGAAATTCGATGTTATTGCAGGAAATCCACCTTTTAATATATCACAAAACGAAAAAGACGAAAACGTATTATTGGGTAAAGATGATGATTTTTCGAAGGAAAAATTTATTGACTATAATAATAAAGTACAATCATTTCCAGACAGCAATCCAGCTTTAATTTTTTTACATAAATCTTTAGAAATTTTATTGAAGCCTGATACTGGTTCATTATTTATGATAATGCCAGCATCAACGTTTTTATATACGACAAAATCTTTTGAGTATAAAAAAAGCCTTGCGTCCCTATGGAACCTAGAGAGAATTTATGATTTTACCCCATTGCGAGAACATCTTTGGGGGAAAACAAAAATTGCTACAATTGCTGTGAAAATTACAAATAATTCATCAGCAAATTCACGAGTTGAACATATTATTGTTCGAAATTCTTCTGCTAATGAAAAAGGTTCGATTCGCTTCCAAATTGATAAGTATGATAAATTTTATGTTCCTATAAGTTTCCTATTCTCAAAGGAAAGTATTTGGAAGATTAATTTATTGGGAGGTGGAAGACTTGGACTATTCGTAGAAAAATTTAATCAGTATAGTTCAATTTCTAACTATTTCAAAAATAATAATATTATTGCAAATATTGGATTCACACGTGATAAGTATGTTATTAATGATCAGAAAAAAAGAGACACAGCTCAACAGGTAGTTAATCTTAATGGTTTGGATATATTAGATTCTGAACGTTTCAATTGCGATAAACTTACAAAGGAAGCAGTAAAGAAAATTTCGCAAGATGATTGGGTAAGGGTTCCGAAGAATGGTTTTGCTGTACCCAACGTTTTAGTACGTCTAAATATTAACCTTAATCTTCCAATTATTTATAATATCCGGAATCTTTTAATTCCAAACGGTGTTCTTACCATAAAGTCACATGATATTGAAAAAATGAAGAATTTTGTTACTGCATTCAAGCATAATAGAGGTCTTTATATTTTTCTGATTAAAGCTTTATCACCTAAGGCCTTTATACAACAAGGAGGTGGGTATAGTATAAATCGTCAAGATCTATTAAATCTTCCTATTAATGTTGGTATTGATGGTGATATTATTCCTTTCCCATCATTAGATAAGCATGACGAAATTTTAATAGAGGATACAGAACTTATAGCTAAAAGTCTGAATAAAACCAATGGTGAAATTTTTAAAAAGATTGAAAAAGTTGATTTGATAGAATACTCGAATACTTTTTGTGAAATTTTAAATTTGACATATGAGAAGGATGGATATAAATTTAAGCCGGTTAGACAAGTATTAACTGATGATTATGTATGGGTAACATTTGAACATACTAACACGGAAAATAATATAGAACAAGAATTGAATGACGAGAGCAAAATAGAATTTGAGAAAATTCTTTTTGACGATATTACAAACAATTCATTAACTATAAATAAAATAATCGTTTATTACGGGATAAACAATCAAATTAGTTTTATTAAGTCTAATAAATTGAAATATTGGATGCGTAGTACTGCTTACCGTGACGTAGAGAACGTTAAAAGTGAAATGTTTAAAAGTGGATATTAAGCTATGCAATTTGATTATATAGATGACACTCACAAATATCTTCCGGATATTTTATATATAATTCGACAAGGAATTATTCAAAAGCAAAATGCCTTAAAAAAGGGAAATCGCGAAGGACTAAATACTCAAGTATTAGTTGAAACGTTCAATATTATAGGTACCAGGTATATTGCAAATAAACCTTGGATTGGTGTGCAGAAAGAGCATGAACGAAAAAATGGAAGTGGGAGAGAAGATATATATTTTCATTTAAATGATGATAATTACACTCGTTTATTTTATATTGAAGCTAAAAGATTACCAAAATATAAAACGAAGAATGATGATGAATATATTACAGGTGATGATTCGTTGAATAAAATTTCCGGAGGTATTCAACGTTATAAGTCTCTAGTACATGGTGATTCCACTTTAAAATATAATGGCATGATTGCTTATATTGAAAACCAATCTATTGATGAGTGGTTATCTTTAATAAACAATAAATTGTTACAAAAATATCCAGAGGATACACAACTACTTTCTAATGATTTTCAAAATGAGTATATATCAACTCATAAATTTGACAATTCAGAATTTGAATCTTTTGTAATGCATCATTTTTGGATAAGCTTGTTATAAATAGGCAATTAGTAAAGAGGACCATCGAATGTCTCCATTCCAATGTAAAGGACCGATAGTATAAAAGAGTTGAACTTCTGCATAGCACTATAAACTTGGTTAAAAAAATAATAATATTTTACTTAAGTTTTTTGATAATGTTATGATTAATTCGAATTGGGTCCTAGGATATTCTTAAAAACTTTAGCAAATAATTCTGTATCAATATTTACTGCTATATAAGGACCACCAAGAACCCATTTTTTCCTTGTTTCTAGTGTACCTGAAAAAACTTCATTTCCAAAATCAAATTTATCATGCCCAACTACATAGTTAACCTGTCCAAAGTGCCCTCCAGCATTAAAGAACAAACCATTAGTGACCTCGACATTTAATCCGAGAAAAAAGTTACTGAATGATTTATCACTTAAATTTGTACCTACAGAAACGCCTAAACGCTCTTTAATACTTCTGGGTGGAATATTCAAGTTTCTAGGTACTATATGAAAAGTTAGAAACAGAGAAAGAAAACCCCGAATATCTTTATCGTCTGCAATAAGAGTTGTTTCTCCATTTGGTTTAATGAAAGTTGTAATGTTCTCTGGATTTTCTAGCCAAGTAGCCACTACGGCGGTACCTACACTAACTCTTTTTGTTTTTAATAATTGTATATCCCGATCTACAATTACCTCATTAACGTTATTCAAATTTCTTGTAATAGTAAAAGGAAAAGATGTTGTATATGGACCAAAAATTGGAGAGTTATATTGATTATACTTTATTTTTGTTTCGCTTTTATCTGATTGTACTGCTGGTACATTTGTTGTCACTTCTTCAACAATGTCTACCGGGTTAAATTCTGCTTCACTATCCACGACGTAATCTGCGTTATTTAAAGATATAATATGGAATTGGAATTTATCATAATTTTCTTTTGCCGTAACTGGAAAATATGAATAAATTGGATTACCATTTTCATTTAGATACATATGAATAATCCCATTCTTGTCGATTACGATATTTTGAGATGCAATGTATTCATACCCCTTTTTTTTAATTTCTCTCTCTACATATTTATAAATTCTACGTTCATTAGTCTGCTCTTCACGATCTTCATTTGATTTTGGTACTCTATTTTTTGATGTTGTGCTTGGCAAAATAGGTTTATCTGGCGTAAGATCTTTACTTTTTATTGCAATACCCATTCCTTTTTTCAGTATACCAGATTGAAGTGGAGGATTTAACGAGCCATCACTGTTGATAGAATACTCTACCAGCCCGTCGGTACTGCCATTTTGTTTTGGAATTGATGCTGAGGGTATGTTGAAAATAAGGGTATTTTTATTGCCTACAAAATAGACTGTAAACAAATCAGTTGTTTTATTTATAACATGAAGTTTTCCTTTTCCATCTGAAAAATCTGCATTCTTAAGATCAGTCACTTTATTACCTCCCTGCATTATAGCTACTTCAACGTCTTTTGTAGTTTTTAATGTTATCGTAATATCTATTTGTGAGTACGATGATATAGAGATTGCTAAAAATCCGAAAAAAAGTAATGTTTTAAATTTCATAGTAGTAGTTTTTAGAGTGAAATGTCCAAGTTTTTAATGATTTTATCAAGCTTAATAGCATAACTGAATGAATTGTCAGCACCCACAATCATTGCGATTGCTATATTTTTATTATCAATAACTAAAGCACCGGAATCACCTCCTTGTGTAAGTGCCTTATACGAGTTAGAGTTTTTATCATACTTTGTCAGCACTAATAAATCAGTTAGTTCCCATAAGTTATTGTCAGGATATCTAAAAGAGACAGGCCATGAATCATTATATACGAAACCTTTTATGGTTTCTTGAGTTTTTGCCCCAAGGATTGAAATTGTACTTTCCTGCAATACATCATCATACGAGACTTGTCTTACGGAAGTTGGATTATTAATGAGGTTATTAGAATAAGTAACGCCAGTCTTAAGTTTAGCAATTGCAACGTCCATGTCAGTGGTTCTGTACCCAAAGTATAGTTCTGCAATGATGTTACCATTTTCATCTTGTATTTCCTTAGAATCTGATAAACCTGACCAATTATTGTCACCATTCAGAACGTGAAAACATGATAGGATATAGTGGTCATCTCCAATGTTATCTTTAACAATTGCTCCAATGGTTCCTCGGCCTAAAATTCCTGATTTGTTTGAAACTCCCTTTCCGGCCGTTGCTGAATTTAGCTTAGGGTAATCCCCAGTTACGATCACTTTTGAAGGGATATTAATATTTGCTCCAGTACTTAATTTAATTTTAAAATTCTTTTCAATTTTATTAGCGACATCTATATCTGTAACATGAATTTCTAAACAGCCTATTTTACCACTGCCTTTATTGACATATCCCGTTCCAAATGATAAGACACCAGGAGTAGAATTTAGACTTGCACGATAAGTGTCTACAGCTATTTGAGATAATTTATATTCTGGAGTGTTGATAAATTCCTGAAGATGTTGAATATCATCAGTTTGTTGATATGTCCTTTCGTCAACCAACTTGCTTTTCAGGTTCTTAGTATAAAATAATAAATCAAGTAAATCGTGCCAGAACTTTGATCCTAAACTTAAGAAACATCCAGTCAGAAAAGTACCTAATATCAACATTAGCCATTCTCCCACCTGATTTGGTACAGGTTTATCCCAGCCGATTACCTCATAAGGTTTTTCAAGATTTCCTAAAATGCTTATTAAATCGGCACGCAGCGCTAAAGCTACTAGTGTACCACAAATGACATTTAACGCAAGAATTCTTTTGGTTCTGTCATCTTCTGTCTCGTCGTTATCTGTTTTTGAACGTAAGTTGCCAACATTGATCCAAAATAATTTTTTATCTGAAAATTGTAACTTGATAAAATTCGAAATTCTTTCATTAATCATACTTAGTATGAACAATATTATAGATATTGAAACAGCAGCATCCATAATCAAAAGTCTTTTAGTTATTTAAATGAATTTTACTCATGTAAATCATGAGTATTTGTAGGTATAAACTTAGTAATTATTGATTGAATATTTTTACGTATAAATACCTGATTAATTACGTATGTATATATACACGTATTCAAAATATATTTTTTTATCGCTTTAAATTTCTTTTGAGTTAGATCAAAATAATTTTGTTTTAGCTATTGCGTACTTATCCGCAAAATAATAAAGTCAGACTATCCTACCAGTACATTCTCCAATACGAAAAGGATAAAAAGGCAGCTAAGGTATTATGGACACCAGCTGTATCTGCCACCAAAAGACTACGGCATAAACGGTCTGCTCCCCTAAAGGGTGCCCCTCCAATTATTCCGTTTCCTTTTGGCTTTCCGCGTTGTCCATACCTTTTTATGGCTTTCTTTTTTCCCTTTTTCTTTTGGAAAAATGCTTTTCGAGGCAAGCAGGTTAAGAGAAAAAAATGAAACAGGATTGTATAACATTTAAAGAACACGAATTATGAACATTATCGGACGAGTCACAAAAGATGCACAGGTACGCACATTGTCAAATGAAAAACAGGTAGTAAATTTTTCAATAGCAACTAACGACAGCTATCGAAATAAAGCAGGCGAACGAATAGGGCAGACAACCTTTTTTGATTGTGCTTATTGGATTAGCCCAAAGGTAGCCACTATACTCACAAAAGGCTCTCTTGTAGAACTTACAGGCAGGGTAAGTGCAAGAGTATGGACAGGTAATGACGGAGAATCACACGCAGGGCTGAATTTTAATGCTTCACAAATCAAGCTTCATGCAGTGGGAAGCAAAGCAGAAACAGCTAAAACTGTGCCCAAATCAGAAAAGAATAAAGAAGCTCAAGAGGAAAAAGAAATTGACCTCCCATTCTAAAACCAATCATTAAAATTATTTCAAACTTTAAAATTTAGTATCATGGCACATAATTTAAATTTCAACGAAAAAACAGACAAGTATTCTTTTTTCAGTGTACAGCAAAAAGCGTGGCACGGATTGGGGCAAATCGTTTCGGATTATCCGACAAGTGAACAAGCTATAAAGCATGCAGGATTAGACTATGAAGTTGTTAAAAGTCAGCTGTTTACCAAAAGTTCGGGCATTATCCAAACGACTGATAGTATTGAGATAGGCAACAGCGAATTGGAAGTCCCTAACTATTTTGCCAATATACGCACCGATAATAATGCAGTATTGGGTGTGGTAGGAAAAGACTATCACATCGTACAAAACCGTAAAGCCTTTAATTTTTTTGATGCCATTGTAGGTGGTGGAGATGGAATATTATATGAAACCGCAGGAGCGTTGGGCATCGGGGAACGTATATTTATCACAGCCAAACTACCCGATTATATTCGTGTGGGAAATGGAGATGATGTAACCGAAAAATACATTTTTCTGACCACTTCGCACGATGGTAGCGGAAGCATCACAGCCGCTTTTACACCTATCCGCATCGTATGTCAAAATACCCTCAACGCTTCACTTCGTTCGATGAGTAATGTCGTACGCATCAAACATACTTCGGGGGCAAAACGGCGTTTGGATGATGCCCACAAGGTAATGGGAATGGCAAATAGGTTAAGCAATCAGCTAGAAGGCATATTCAACGAGTGGGCGAAAGTTAAGGTAACAGACCAAGAAGTTAAAAAGCTAATCCAATTGGCACTATGTCCGAACAAGGAAACTTTCGACTTACTGAAAAAAGGTGCGGAAGATGAAATTTCAACCGTGTTTAAAAATACCGTGGAAGATGCTTTTGCTTATGCTATGGTTAGCGATACGCAACAAATGAGTACTACTAAAGGGACATTGTTCGGAGTATATAACGCCGTGACGGGTTATTACCAAAATGTACGGAAATACAAAGACGATGAAGCCAAGTTACAAAGCATTGTGTTAGGCGGTACTGCTCAACTCAAATCACAGAAAGCATTTGAACTATGTACCTCATTTGCTACAGACGGTGTAGAAACCCTAAACCTTAATTAGATAACCACAGGCTACCGCTTTAATCGGTGGTAGCCTTTAAAAACAACAGCTATGAATATCGGAATTATAACATACAGAGATTACGATGAAAGGATATTGCTTAATTGGAATTTCAACATATTGGAACTGTTCAATATCATATTAATTGATAAGGATTTTGTCCGCTTTGAAATATTTGACAAAAACAATAATCTTTTACTCTCAACCCACTATCCCGATGTAGAACAAAAGGGAGTATATATAAAGGTAGTTAAAATTGAAAAAGAGAAAGAAATCACAGGAATTACCTATGATGCATTTAGAACACCATCAACTATCCGTAGGATAAAGGTTCGTTGGAACGTAAACGGTAGAAGATTCAGAACAAAGAAAATAGCACTTGATTATGTTTATTGGGAAAATAGAAAGGCAAGCTTGAAAATTGAGTCTTTCGTTGACCGTAGATAATCTTAAAAAAGAATGATTAAACAAAACTTTAAAATTTTAGCAAGATGAAAACGAATTTTTTCAATCAGATAGCACAGATGGACATACAGGGAGATTTACACCTGACAATTACAAAAGGAATAGAAAACAACCTTATCGTATCGGTTATGCTCCAAAACGGACAATGTGGGGATAATGCAAAGAATATCATACCGCCCCTTACCCTTCGTGGAAGTGTCGAAGAACTAGACAACGGTTTTTTTGAGAAAGTAACCATGCCTATACAGACCGCTTCGGGCTTAATGCTCGATATGGAGGGATTTATGAAACAATTGGAAGAAGCCAAAAAACAATCCGCAATGGAGAAAGAAAAAGCCGATAAGTACAAAAAAGAGCAGGAAGCCAAAGACAAGAAGTTTAAAGATAGTATGACAAAGGCAGAGGAATTGGAAAAAGGAGGCAAATTCCGTGAGGCATGGATGAAGGTTCCCGAAATAGCAGAGTTTCCCGAAAAGGCTGACGAGATACGTAAGAAAAAAACAGAACTATCCGACAAGTTTGCGACCCCAAGCCTTTTTGCAACTGAACAGAATGTATAACCGAAAACTCAGCAATCATGTTATTAGTAACACAATTACAGCGGGTATTTATACTCAAAGACAAGGGGCAGGATATTAAACTGACCGACCCCGAACCACGTTGGAGCGTGGAAGCAGTATTGAATTTTTATGCCAATACTTATCCTATTCTGACTACCTCCAAAATATCATCACCCATTATTAGGGACGATGCAGTCGAATACCGATTCGAAAGTGTAATGGGGACTAAAGGTTAAACCAAAATTTTAAAGCGATGAACTATGCACAAACACATGATATCGGGAACCATCAGACCGCCCGAACAAAAAAGACAAAGGCAGTTGCACCAACAGTTAGGAGAGTTCGCCCATTGGATGCAAAGACCCAAGGATGCCGACGAGGTACAGAAAGACAAACGAAAATCAGTACCAATACCTATGTTACCGATGGTTTTCTAAAAACTTATTTCCTGCCTAAACTGAAAGAAAGCAAAACGCTACAAGCTTGTGGAAAATCAGAAAAGACAGAAAGGGATTTTTATCAGTCCCTTTCCAAGCTTGCAGAGCATTACAATATAGAACCAATGCACACCACTCAGTTTGACTATCCCTACAATATGACATTGGCTATGTGGGATGCGGAGGAAAAACTAAAACAGCGTGTTTTGAACTGGCAGGAAATACGTTTGCTACAGGATAGTAAGAAAACCTATTTTATCAGCGAGGAAAAATACAATACAGGCACAACCCTGTATTACATTCCGATTGAACCGCTTTATCAGATGCTACACGACCCCAAGCGGAAAAGAAATGCCCAACTGCTTCTTTCCGTCTGCTCTTACCTGTACCATATTGCCGATATTCCCTATTTCAGACAGGAAAACAGCTATTTGTATTGGATGTACGAAATGCACAAAGAATGGGTGGAGGAAGATGACACAGAAGAAGAGGAAATGTATAAATCTGAATTTAGCAAAGCGGAAATGATTGGGGATTGTATCGAGCAAAAGATTTTTAACTCTGTTAATTTACAGGTATTTCAGCATCGTTTAAGTGCTTTTAAAAGTCGTGATGCCTTTGACCACGAATGTTGGCAGGTAGCTTGTACTGCTTTGGAATTATATATACAATATCCACAGGAAAGCATTTTCCGAAATGCATCCGTACAGCATGACCCCAATAATGAAGAGGACGAAAACGAAACCATCGGTATGGAAAAGTACATTTCGTTTATATCACACACCAAAGGATGGCTGTACGAGAGCATTGCTGATAGCATCAACAATGAGTTTAACGAGTATGGGACAATGCAGGAACCAACCATCTGCAAATGCTTTGATGGCAGAGACATAATGAATACCAGTCTTAATTTTGAGAATAAATTATTTGCCTTATTGGACGATATGTGCAGTCTATTGTATAATTATGAAACGACAAGAAAATGAATACTATAAATAACATAACGGGAAGTTTCGGGACTTTGTACCACCCAAAATCCGCTTTGGTTTTCTATGAAGCCAAAGGAATGAATAACGATGTATATGTGGAGCATTTTGATATGGACAAAAACGGCAGTCCTGTTAATGCCCATCCACTCACGGAAAGGGAAGCCAATGCCTTGGCAAAATCATTGCAGATTGAAAAGGACAAGGACAAAGCCTTTTTAAAATGCCAAGGGATTTTGCCGACCAACATTCTGCATATCAATTCCAATATAGATAAAGATGCGGTTTTATGGTACACCAAGACGCAAAAACGACAATTGTATTTTGTAAACGATTTGGACATTCCGAGCGGTATGGCGTATGTGCCTCCAATGATTTGGTATGCCAGTAAACAGACCCTTTCAGTATTTGCACTGACAAGCGACAGAAGACCAACAGAGAAAACAACTTTGTATTTTGCGCCTTTTTTCAATATCTATGAAGACGGCAGGGTATGTATGGGTTCGGTCAATATCAATATCACTAACTCCGCTTCGGTAGAGGAATTTACAAAGGCTTGGGAAGACTATTTTTTCAACAGCTATTTCAGCCATTTATTGGGGCAGAATAGCCCTATAAAAGGCAATTGTGTAAATCTATGGAAAGACCTTATCAGTTCAGGGAAACCCTTTCCGAAAGAAGTATTGAAGAAGAATAACAAAACACTTAAAAATCTATTGTGATGGATACTAATAAAACAAAAATGCATTTTACCGACAATTACCTGATAAACCCGACAAACCCCATAACCGTAAACCTTATCGGTGCAGGTGGTACAGGCTCAAAAGTACTGACCGCCTTAATGGAAATGAACCACAGCCTGATTGAACTTGGACACGCAGGGCTATCTGTCCGTCTTTGGGACAATGATGTTGTTACGAGTGCCAATTTGGGCAGACAACGTTTTGCAGAGTGTGAGGTCGGATTGTATAAATCCGTTACCCTCATAAACCGTGTAAACCGTTTTATGGGAACGAACTGGAAAGCAGAAACTGTGAAATTTGAAAAAGATGCTTTAGGAAAGATGCCAAAAAATGCAGAAGCAACTCTTTATATTTCCTGTGTGGATAGTGTAGAATCCCGATTTGCTATTGCGGATATTTTAAAAGTACAAAACAATGGCAGACACCATAGGGATGCACCAAAATATTGGCTTGACTTCGGGAATAGCCAACATACAGGACAGGTGATACTATCCACTATCGGAGCCATAAAACAACCTGATTCTGAAAAGTATGAAACCGTGGCAAGCCTGCCATTTGTTACTGAAGAATTTGGTGAACTGCTTAAAGAATCCGAAGCTATAGATGGCACTCCAAGCTGTTCCCTTGCAGAAGCATTGGAAAAACAGGATTTGTTTATTAATTCAGCATTGGCACAAATGGGAAGCTCGCTTTTATGGAGCTTGTTCCGCTATGGAATGACCGATACAAGAGGCTTTTTCCTTAACCTGAAAGATTTCCATTCACAGCCTTTAAAAATAGCCTGAAAATCAAATTCGGGCGGCAAAAAGACAAACCCTTCCGAAGGTCGGGACTGTCTTTTTGCATACAAGCGGAACAACCCCTTTACCAAAATGCACCCATGTAAATTCCTTCGCTTCACATTTTATCAAACGGGTTACAGTATTATTGCATTGGATATTTCACATATCCAAATTATGTATGACTATACTATAGTGTTCATAAATTCCACTTGCAAAAGCTGAAAGCTATAATAATTAGAATTATGAACTTGATTTAAAAGGATCGAAGAATCTGTTTTGTAAATTTGTTATAAATGATTTACAAATGTTCAGACATAAAGGGAAAGGTCGCACTTATTTACATAATCTTAAATTAGCCTCGATTTTATCAGGTGTGGCAGGAATTGTAAATATTATAGGAGTTTTAACTGTTAATACATTAACCACTAATGTAACAGGTCATTTTGCTTTTTTCTCAGAACAATTATTTTTAAAAAATTATGAAGTAGCTTTTACTTTTTTATATTACATTTTTTTCTTTTTGTTCGGAGCTTTTATATCCGGACTGATTATGGAATGGGTTTCAAAACGTAAATCCCATACATCTTATGTAATACCTATATCCATAGAAATAACAATTATGATAATGATTGGTATTTCCTCAAGTGTTTTAACAAACAGTGATGTGCTGTCCCCTGTATTTATTTCTTCTTCTTTGCTTTTCGCAATGGGGCTTCAAAATGCGCTCGTTACCAGAATTTCCCAATCTGTGGTTAGAACTACCCATCTTACAGGGTTATTTACTGATTTAGGAATAGAGCTGTCCCAATTATTCTTTTACAAAGAAAAACCACAACAAATAATCTTAAACAAAAGTATTTACTTAAAGCTGATAATTATTATTTCCTTCTTCTTTGGAGGTTTCATTGGGGGATTTTGCTATAACTATTTTGGTTTAGAAGCTCTTTTACTTCCCGCAGGGCTATTGTTGACTGTATTATGGTACGATCATTTATTGTTTCGTTATTATAATTTAAAAAGAAAACTCAGACGACCAATTCTGAAATAAAAAAATAATTAATAAAAAAAGATATTCTGTAACAGCTAAAAATGAATAGTAAAATGGAAATCATACTATAATTAACAATCATCTGCTCAAACTGCGGAGAAAAAAAGAAGAAACAATCTACTGATGCCTGCCAATTTTTTTATGAGTATGAAAACTGTAAGATTATATTAAAACCCCAACAAAGGCATTGTTGTGTGTATTGCAGTTATGGAAGTATAAAAGTCCGCCTATTCAACAAGATAAGTGTTGTTGAAAAAACAGGTATTTTTCTTGACTAAGATGACACTATCTTCTTTTCTTTTCATATTCGCGACCAAAGAAAAGAAGCAAAAGAAGATCGCTTTGGATTTACAATTTTCACTATTTTTTTTAACCCAATTTTTGCTTTACTTCATTGATATCATTGCTGAGTCTTTGGAACATTTGCTCCACGCTTAAAAGCGAAGCTATTTCCTGTTTACTATCATCCCTGCCAATATGAGCCACATATTCCCAAATCTCCAAAATATCAGAGAGCTTAATATCGTAGGGACTGTAAATAACATTGTCCGGTTCTACAGTAAATGAATCTGGATTTTTTTTGCTTAATCGTTTATAGGTGATTCCCTCACTAACTGTAACTAGAATATATGTTTTATCAATTCTTACTTCACCCAGGTTCTCTATGTATTTCCCAACAACAAAAGTCTTATTGTTATGTGGCGGCATAGAATCACCGTCAATGGGGAATGCCCTGAATTTGCCTGGTCCCAAGAAAGGTAGTGTAAGTTGCTGCAGGCTTTCCATAAATTCAGTATCGGCATAACCGGTAAGATAACCTGCCTGCGCTTTATGTGGTACAATTTCTATTAAGTTATTTCCCTCATGATCCACAACAATGGGCAATACAATCCTGTTATCTTCCAATTGCAGCAAATTTTCAATCGAGATTTTTCTTAAATCAATTGTCAGCAATAAATCAATGCTAATATAATAATATCGTGAAATAGCCAACAGCGTTTCAGCTGGCGGTGTGTTCTTTCCATATTCATATTTTTTATAACGGTCAACGGGTAAATTCATACCGTCAGCCACTTCCTGCTGGGATAAGTTTCGCTTGCTTCTCAGCCACTTAAGATTGTCAGAAATGTACAACATATGTTAAAGGGATTTTAAATCACTACAAATATAAGCAATATAGTGATTTAACGTCCTAATTTTGTAAAAAGATATTTCAACATAAAATATTCAGGATAACATGACACGTGCCATCGTACATATGGATTTAGACACATTTTTTGTCTCCTGCGCAAGACTGCAAAACCCTCAACTCAATGGTATTCCCCTTATTGTTGGCGGTGGCGAAAGAGGTGTTGTAGCATCATGCTCCTATGAGGCAAGGTATTTTGGCGTTCGTTCGGCAATGCCAATCAGAATGGCTTTGCAGCTTTGCCCACAGGTAAAAATTATAAAGGGAGATATGGAGTTGTTCTCCAACAAATCTCATGAAGTAACCCAGATTATTGAAGAGAATGCACCTCTAGTTGAAAAAGCAAGTATTGACGAATTCTATCTTGACATTTCAGGCATGGATAAATTCTATGGCTGTTATAAATGGACAAACGAACTCTCCCATAGCATTACTAAAGAAACAGGATTGCCCATCAGTTTTGCCTTATCAGTCAATAAAACTGTTTCTAAGATCGCCACAGGTGAAGGAAAGCCAAAAGGAAATTTAGAGATTCCGCAAAGCATGGTACAGCCTTTTCTGAACCCGCTTTCTATCCGTAAAATTCCAATGGTGGGTGAAGTCACCTTTAATCTGTTGTCCCGACTGGGTATCCGGAACATCGGAAAACTATCGGAAACTCCTGCTGAAGTATTACAGAGCCTGATAGGTAAAAATGGATTGGAACTATGGAAAAAAGCAAATGGCATTGACAATTCACCTGTTGAACCGTACAGGGAAAGGAAATCCCTTTCTACTGAACATACTTATCTTCAGGATACTATAGACATAGAACAGGTGAAATCATTGATTTTGGGAATGGTCGAAAAATTAGCGTATCAAGCACGGTGTGAAGGCTGGCTGGTATCAACGCTGTCCGTAAAAATACGGTATGCTAATTTTGATACTGAAAATCAGCAAAGAAGAATAGCCTATACTTCGTGCGATCATATTTTAACAAAGACGGCATTGGAGTTATTCCATAAACTGTACAATCGTCGGATGAGAATCAGGCTCGTTGGAATAACATTCACCGGTTTGGTGCGGGGAACCTACCAGATTAATATGTTTGAGGATACTGAAGAGATGATGGCATTATACCAGACGATGGATAAAATCAAAAACCGGTTTGGCTTTGATGCTGTTACCAGATGCGGGGGAAGAACTCTTAAATCAAAAGCAGGAAACATCATTTCGAATCCATGAGCCCAATTTATTAACCCTAAAAATACTGAATAATGTACCTGAACTGTCATTCTTTCCATTCACTCCGTTACGGGACTATTCCATTACAGGAACTGGTAGAACAGGCTGCGCAGTTTGGTGTGACAGAAATGGCATTGACAGATATTAATACAGTAACAGGAATTTATGATTTTATAAAGGCGTGTGAAGTGTTTAATATAAAACCTTTGGTTGGGATTGATTTTCGTAATAGCTGTAAACAATTGTATGTAGGTTTGGCAAAAAACAGTGACGGAATAGCAGAGATGAACCGATTACTGACCAGACATAATTTTGAGGATAAGATGCTTCCCAATCAGGCACCTGATTTTGAAAATACCTTTATCATTTATCCTTTTGATAATGTTCCTAAACAACTACAGGAAAATGAATATATCGGTATAACTGCGGAACAACTGTCTAAACTATACAATCCTACGTGGAAAAACAGGATTAATAAAATGGTGGTACTACAAAGCATTACCTATAGAACCAAAGAGGAATTTAATTTGCATAAGATACTCAGGGCAATCGATTTGAATATTATTGGTACCAAATTAACGGAGGCCAATCATTGCAAAATTTCTGAAGTTATGCTACCGGTAGAAAACCTTGTTTCTAAATTCAGGGACTATCCGGTTATTGTTGAAAACACCAAAAAAATAATAGCTCAATGTAATTTTCAATACGATTTCAGTACCCCAAAAAATAAAAAGCATTATACCGCAAACAAACAGGATGATATAAAATTACTGACCAGATTGGCTCATGAAGGCATGATCCGCCGTTATGGACATAATCATGAGGAAGCGATAAAAAGGGTAGAGAAGGAACTCAAGGTAATTGATGAACTAGAATTCAGCGGTTACTTTCTCATTACCTGGGATATTGTCCAGTATAGTATCAGTCAGGGTTTCCTTCATATAGGTCGTGGAAGCGGTGCCAATAGCATTATAGCTTACTGTCTGAACATCACCGATATCTGCCCATTGGAACTCGACTTATATTTTGAGCGTTTTTTAAACCTCAACCGTAAAACGCCGCCCGATTTTGATATTGATTGGTCGTGGCGGGAACGTGACATCATTTTGCAATACATATTCGATAAATACGGAGCCGACCATGTGGCTTTTTGCGGTACAAACGTAGAGTTCAAGTACCGTTCTATTTTTCGTGAAGTGGGCAAAGTCTTTGGTTTACCAAAGGAGGAACTAGATGAATTGGCAAAGAACCCAATGAAACAGCACCAAAAAAACAAAGTGGTCAAAATGGTGCAGCGTTACGGTATCATGCTTGAAAAATACCCAAACCAGCGCAGCATGCATTCCTGTGGCATTATCATTTCGGAAAAGCCAATTACCAATTATTCCGCTTTGGAAATGCCTCCAAAAGGATTTCCAATTGTACAGTTTGATATGCATGTAGCAGAAGAAATCGGTTTTGACAAGTTCGATATTTTAAGCCAGCGGGGTATTGGACATATTGACGATGCCGTAAAGCTGATCAGAAAAAACTGGAATCTCGAAGTCAATATCCGGGACACGTCAATCTCTAAAGATGAGGTAAAATGCAATGAATTTCTAAGTCGGGGCAAAACCATTGGCTGCTTTTATATTGAAAGCCCAGCGATGCGAGGTTTGCTCAGAAGGCTCAACTGTGATAATTACAAAGTACTGGTGGCGGCATCCTCCATTATCCGTCCGGGTGTGGCACAATCGGGAATGATGAAAGAATATATTTTCAGACATAATCATCCTGATCGTTTTGAATATTTCCATGAAGTCTTCAGAAAACAGTTAGGCGAAACTTATGGCATTATGGTATATCAGGAAGACGTGATTAAAATTGCACTGCATTATGGAGGATTGCCTGCTGCCGATGGTGATATCCTCAGACGTGCCATGAGTGGCAAGGGACGTTCCAAAGAAGCCCTGCAAAAGGTAAAAGACAATTTTTTTGCCTCCTGTAAAAAGCAGGGACATCCATTACAATTAAGTCAGGAAATCTACAGGCAGATCGAATCATTTGCTGGATATTCCTTTTGCAAGGCACACTCGGCATCCTACGCAGTGGAAAGTTACCAGAGCCTCTATTTGAAAGTCCATTACCCTATTGAATTTATGACTGCGGTAATCAACAATTTCGGAGGTTTTTATCGTACCGAAGTCTATGTGCATGAGGCAAGGATGTCTGGGGCGAAGATTCATAATCCATGTATCAATAAAAGCGATGTTCAGACCAATGTATATGGAAGGAATATTTATCTGGGATTTCAGCATTTGAAAAGCCTGCAATTTCATACTGCAGAATTGATTGTAAGCGAACGAGATGAGAATGGTCCCTATCGGTCACTGGAGGATTTTATCAATCGAGTTCCTATTGGAATTGAAAGTATACAGACCCTGATTTTTATAGGTGCATTTCGTTTTACAGGAAAAACAAAAAATCAGTTGCTTATCATCGCACGCCTGATTCTGATCAATTTCAAACCTGAGAACGGTAACCTAAAGCTGCTGCAGGAGCCTGTTAAAGAGTATATATTGCCAGTACTAGAACGTTCGGTATTTGAAGATGCTTTTGATGAAATTGAACTGCTGGACTTCCCGGTTTCAGTTACACCGTTTAATTTATTACAGACTTCTTTCCGAGGGGATGTCATGGCAAAGGATTTGGTAAGCCATCATAAAAAAACAGTCAGGATGCTTGCGTATCTGATTTCAAGGAAACACGTTCCCACAAAACGGGGGGACATGTATTTTGGGACTTGGATAGATGCACAGGGGGAATTCTTTGATACTGCTCATTTTGCTGATTCCTTGCAGGAGTACCCTTTTAAAGGAGGTGGATGTTATCTTTTATTGGGTCAGGTTGAGGTAGATTATCATTTTCCTACCATTACTATTTCCAAAATGGCAAAGATGCCCTTTATTGCCGATTCCCGTTATGCCGCTACAGATGAGAAAAGATTTCAGACACAACAGAAGATTCGTGAAGATGTCAGTATGACCCATCGGGCACCTTATCCACAGGAACATGAATACCATATGCCACGACATAGAATGACTCAATAAACGAAGTAAAGAATATGAAAAAACAACTAAAATGATGACACTCTTTAATGACACCGAAATTTTCACATGCAGAACAGGTGGTAAAAAAATATTTGACGTACCTGATGCTGATTTACTATTGATTGACAATTTTTTTACTAAGGAAGAATCTGATCAGTATTATAATATTTTACTTCATGAAACCAAATGGCAAGAGTATGAAATGCCGATGTATGACAAAGTAGTTACAGCTCCCAGAATGGTCTCATGGTATGGCAATACGAATCGAAGTTCCCGAAAACCCAACCTCAACTGGCCTACGGAATTGCTGGTCATAAGGGAAAGGGTAGAAAATGAGACTCAGATGAATTTCAATGCCGTATTACTTAATCTGTATAGAAATGGGAATGACGGAGTATCGTGGCATAGTGATAAAACCGACAGCAGCAATAAAAATATGAATATAGCCTCAGTAACATTTGGAGAAACACGTTTATTTCGCTTGCGTCATAAATTTTTGAAACATATTCCGCAGATAGAAATCCCTTTGCATCATGGGACTTTCTTGTTAATGGCAGGCAATACCAACACGTATTGGGAGCATCAGGTACCTAAAACGGCTAGGGATGTATTGCCAAGGATCAATTTAACTTTTCGTCAGGTCAGTCTCAAGCAATAGCGATTTTATTATTTTATTACAAGTCAAAAAGCTGGTTTTAATTTATTATATTTGAAAGAGATGGGATATGAAAAACAGGATTTATCATAACGATCTACCTAAAAATAGATGTATTATGACAAACCAGTTCCTGCAAGCCTATGTGAGACCCTACAATAATAGAATATGATACCAGAAGCAGCATGGGACTTAATCCCTGAAAAAATAGAAGCTCCAGATTGGGCTATACGAATTGCCGAGAAATCAAACTTGGAAGGAAGACAGTTAAGAGCATATTTATTTGCAACAGAACTCATTTCAGATTTCTTAGACAGATTTGAAGATAAGCACTACCTTATTACACATTATTTTGAAAGATTTAGAGTAGTTGATATTTCAGCAGGTTTTATACCTAACTATTCAAAGAGAAGAAAACAAGAAATAGATTTTTCAAAATATGAAGATTATGCTTTTGGGCTTATTATCGGTGTTGATGCCGACTACTATGATGAAACCAGCTATCCTTTTGGCGAATTTGGAAGTAGAGGGCCGATAGATAAACGAAATCCATTTATTTTAGAACGTAGAATAATTGAGTATCACAATAAACCTGATATAACTTCACCTTCTATGGCAGTAAGCAGTTGTTTTGTAAAACCCAAAAGAGGGAAAACATTTTATTATAATAATCCTTGGAATTCAGGGCTTCTTTCGGTAAGACATGCTTTCGGACCCAATTTTCAGATAGGAACAAATGTTATTTTATCTGACGGTACACAAAGTTCTGTTGTTGAGATTGACCAATATTCGTCAAATATTGATGCAGCAATAATTGATTACCAAAACTTACCAAACAACTTAACTCCAATTAGTTTGGCAAGTCCTGTTGCACCAGGAGACAATATAACTGTAAAGACTTCATCTTCGTCATTTAATGCAACTGTCTTACGAATATTCGAACATCCATCTTCTTATAGCTCTTTATTTGGACATAGGATCTTCATTGACAATACAGGCGTTGCAGGAGACAGTGGTTCTTTAGCGATTAAACGAAATGGAACTAGTGATGAAGCAGTAGGATTATATATTGGTTGCCTGAAAATTAATCCAGATGAAGGAATTATCCAATCAATGAGACAAATAGAAAGTGCATTTGAGTTAGAAATTTTCAATTAACAATATGAGCAAGATTAAAATTATCACTAATTCTACTACTCAATTGGTAACCCCAAATAGAGGTGGTGGAGAAGAACAAAGTTTGACAAACAATGCGATTAAAAAAGTTGGACAAGCAATTGAAGTTAGTGCTGAAACTATTGAAGAGCAAATTTTAGGTATTCTACAAGTGTTCAACTCAACTTTTGACAAAATTGAAACATCTGCAAGCAAATACAAAATTGACGAGTTTTCATTGAGTTTAGCGATTTCAGCTGAAGGAAATATTGGACTTGTTTCAGCAGGTGCAGAGGCTACTATTGAAGTGAAATTTAAGAAAACAACCTAACAACCGAGCAGGTAACATGTGTTTGGCTCAATGGCGGGTGATGTGGTTAATTGAACATTCTACCTCGTATCAACTTTTGTGGTGTATTGACAATTTTGTGCTCCGAAATCTGCCACCCAAAACGTTAGTGGTAATTTTACAACTCTCTACTAAAAAATAACTAATGGAAGATTATAGCGATTTTGACAGACTGACTTTGACAATATTTGACAATAAAATATCTTCATTCTTTGATAAATCTAATGATTTGCCTTTAAAATCTTTTCATAAGAGATTAACAAAGAAAAATGTTTCAAAAATCTATGTTATAAAACACGAAAGTGACTTTTTATACGTCGGAACAACAACTCAATCTTTATCATCGAGATTTAGATATGGATTGAAAGCTGATGGAAAAAATGGCTATCATGGGTATAAATGGAAAGGGAAAGAAAGTGTTGATTTATATGCATGGTGTTTTGAAACGCTAAGTAAAATTGAGATAGAAAATATTGAAGCAGAATTATCTCTTCTTATTAGAATAAAAACAGGGAAATGGCCTCAAAAACAAAACGAAATTCATTTTAATAATGAGTTCCATAATGGAAAAGGGATAGCTGAAAAAATGTTTGAGCATATTAATTAAAAACCGCCATCAACAGCTATTTTGAACAATAACTGGTTTTATTTTTCTTAGCCGGAAATTACTCAAATGGAAATTTACATATCTTTACATCTAAGCTTTAAACTGCTGCTAGTGTATAAGATTCAGATTATCAAGAATTAGTGGATAGAGAACCTAGTCCAATTGAGGAAATAAATATTGAACTTTTATAAAAGTATAAATAAACGATTATGAAAAGAATAGTATTTTTTGTAATTATTGGTTTAGCATCAATTACGGCTTTTGCTCAGAATACTGATGGAGCACCTATGCAAAATATTTCGACAGACAGTAATCTTGTGTACCGCCTTTTTTCTACACGAAATATGTATACATTTATCAAATTGGATACAAGAAACGGACAAATGTGGCAAGTTCAATGGAGCACAGAAAGCAAATCTAGGTTTGAGACTATTCTATCTGATATCTCTCTAGTAAATAAAGATGAAGAGAAGAATGGTAGATTCTTTCTTTATCCAACAACAAACATATATAATTTCATTCTGCTCGACCAAATAGACGGTAGAACGTGGCAGGTACAATGGGGAAAAGAAGAGAATAGAGCAGTAATCCGAATATATTAAAGAAATTTTGTTAGAATTGATGACGAAGATTTTAAGATATGTCAAACTGTTTCATAGCTGGTAAAGTGTTCAACACTTAATTACTCCTGTTGAACTATTTTTTACAAATGGAGTACTCCTAAAACAAATCATAAAAATTGACCTGCTATATTTTAGCAGGTCAATTCACTTTATAATAATTATTAATAAATTTATCTATTTATACTGTTTAACTGAAAGTTTACCTGTCTCTCATTGCCAAAAGTATCAGAAACCCAAACAGTGAAAGACTGTGTCACAAAGGACTGTGATGTATAATACAAACGGAATTGCTCTGCTGGTATAGAATATAAATTATTGGGAACAAAAGCATGCTGTTGGCCGAATCTTAGCAGACCTAGACCATCATATTGAAAATAACGGATAAAATACTGGGTACCGCTATATTTATCAGTTCTTTGAATTGCAAGTCTTATTTCAACAGTATCACCATTTGCAATTGCCTGTGGTATTGGCATTACACTAACTTCAAATGGAAAATCTTTCTGGATTTTCAAATCCTCTTTCTCACAGGAAGAAAAGAGACTTGCGCTTAGCATTACGGCAAAAAATAGCCATAGATATTTAAAATGTACTGTATAACCGAAGTTTTTGTAATTGAATATTGATTTCATAATGATTGTTTTAAAAATTATATCGTAAACCCACACCTGTTGAGGATCGAAGTTGCTCCAATGATGTTCCCCAGAATACTTTTGTCCTTGCCTGAAATAGCAATACAAAATGTTCTGATAAATAAGTTTCCAAAGACAGTTTTCCTCCCGCACCATAGATAAAGTTTTCTTCATTTAGAATCTTTGCACCATCATAGAGGACGTCATTTCCACGATTTATGGTTTCGTAACCAATGAGCCCTGTGATGGCTGCATTTAGGGAAATATTTTTTCGTATATCTCCGAACAGATAAAAACTGTAACCACCTTCTATACTGTATGTTTCCTGTGGTATTCTCAGCTCTTTGTATGTTGAATATTGATGGGTATATTCCAATGCCCATAATCGGTAATTACCGTTTCTGCCATTTATGGTCAGCCCTATGTTGAGGTAATAATTCCTGTCGGAATCGTAACGGGATAGGGTTCCGGCATTAATTTCCAGTCCTTTTTGTTTGGGCAGCATTCGCTGTGCTTGCACCATGATGCTGCTTATTACTATAAACAGCACCGTTAATAGATACTTTTTCATGTATTGTTTTTTTATTGAGGTTACTATATTTTCAAGTGCATATCCTTAATTAGTCTGGCTCTTATCAAATCCGAATTTTCCACCTGAAGTGTCTGATGCCTGCCACCGTTCTTCTCGAATATCTCAATCTGCAGTACCTTATCATCGGAAATGGTAAACTGATTCAGCAGAAACACATTTTGTTCGACTGTTTTTCCAGCAATCTCATCTAGCGGCTTGTAAGTACGGAGTGGTATCATTGGTCTTTCCTGTACTACAGTACGTCTGGCTAACTTTTTATCGACTACCTTGAAATTGATAAAATCAATTTGGTAAGGTACATTGGTGTAGTTGATGATTTCCGTGTGGAAATAGTACTTCCCATTGTGGATATAAATGCCTTTTAGGGTAAACTGTATACCGAAACTTTTAGCTCCGATATGCTTTATAATATGCTTATCCCTTTTGTAAATGGTTTCCAATATTAAGCCTGCCAATGAGGGTGAGTTGTTTCCGAGTTCCTCAAAAAGCACATCGTTTCCGCTTGTCTTGTCCACAGCTTTTTGCATCGACTGCAGATCATAACTCAGCGTCTGTGGACAGGAATTGTAACACACATTGAAATTGTAAAAACGCCCGTCGTTGGTAATCACGGAAAAATTAGTTTCTGGTTCAAATTCTCTTACCGATGCTTTTATACGAAGCACATTTTCTGCTTCCTCAGCCTTTGAGGCAATCAAGTAATCACTTCCAAGATCTACATAACGGATTGCGGTTGGGAAAATCAGATGGGAAGTCTTATCGTAAGTGACTTCCATTTGATAGGGTGCGATCTCGCCCAAAGCAAGCGGCGACTTTACAATGTCCTGCGCAACGCATGGTACGACAGAGCCAATCATCAAGGCATAAGCCCAAAAGGTTTTAAAAAGGTTTTTCATTATTTAATTGATTTTAAGTTTATTATTATTTTTTAGACACCAGAAACAGTTGATGTCCTGCCTTTAAGGTAACTTTGGGTGTCCTTACTTTTTTAGAGAAATAACCCGAAATTCCCTGAACTACTCCTTTGCCCATTTCTGCGGCTATTTGCTGTCCCGCCGACTGGGTCAGCATTAAGCTTGTTCCTGATTGTTGACTCATATGACCGGCCATTTCACTAAGGGCATTCATTTCGGGTGAATAGGGCACCGACAAACCTTGTTGACCATCAAGGTCATAAATGGTGATATCAACAGGTATAATATTGCCGTCCAGTTCTATGGAAGAAATCTTTAATTGAAGTCGTCCCGCCTGAATCTTACTATTAGCAGTTAGAATTGTGCCCTTAGCAATTATACGGTTAGGTGTTTTAGCAGGCTCCAATAGACGCAGCTTTACCATGCTTTCGCCGATAATGGTTTGTGTTTCCTGTACACAGGCTTTAATACTGTTCTTTGGCTGTATCACTTGCTGCGCCGAATCTGCAGTATAAAACCTGCGGTTTCTCTTTGTGCTCCAGTCTGCCAAAAAGATACTATCGCTGGGTTCACGGTACAGGGATGATACAGTACTTTTTCTTGCCGGGGTGAATGCAGCAAAATATTCCTTCTGTGTAGCTGAAGCACTAATAGCACTAGTACTGTTGCTGTTTGAGCCCTGATTGGTATTAGCTGTTGAAGGAAGATACTTGGCAGCCATCTGATAGGATTTCTCCATGAGTGCCAGTTGGTCTGCTGCGGTTACACTGGCAGGTACTTCCTTTTCAGCCAGCTTTTCCTTTAGCTCGTCCACTTGTTTACGGAGCTCCTGTGTTTGGTCATTATTGTCCTGATAGAAAGAACTCAGTGTGCTTTGTGCATTGCGATAGCTGTTCAGTGCCGGATTGCCAGTTTTTCCAGTACCACCTCTAGTTCCACTTCCTGGGCCTTCTTCATCAGCCAGCGCTTCTGTTGTATCATCGGATGAAGTGTCTTCATTCCAATAGTCGGACAGTGTAGTAAGAGCTTTGCGTTTTTCCTGCTCTTTCTGTTCCAGCATGTCCTGTTCGTAGGCCTTTTGTTTGTCCGCCTGCATTCCTGCATCGCTCGCCTCTGGAACGGCATCGTTCAATCCGATGTCTTCGATTTCCTTTTTCTCTGAAGACGGCTTAAATATCAGGTACATACAGCCAAAAAACACTATGCCCATTAAAACGAATATCAGTGGCTTTTTAAGCCTTTCCCTATTGCTCTTTTTATCATCGGACAGATGATTGGAAGCTTTGTTTTGCCCGCCTTCGTCAACAAGAATGCTGACCTTTTTTTCATTTTCCTTCATAAATTTCATTTTTTAGGATTATTGATAATGTGTCCTGTAACTTCACAGGACTTTCTTTGTTTTTCAGCACAGGGTTCTCGATATGCTTTATAACCATCTTGTTCTCAGATTTTGCTGTATCGTACCATACTTTACAAATTACCCCTACCGTCAGTAGCACATACCCTGAAAAAAAATACAGGGTATATCGGTGCTGTCTGTGTAAAGGCAAAGCCCTCCAATGTTCATCTTGCTTGTCAAACCACTTGTCCATATTTACTCTTAATTTTTTCATACTTTAATGATTATAGATTATCACATTCTAAATCCTCTTTTTCGGGGAGCAATCTCTTCTGTAGGTTTTTCAGATACTTGAGCAATAGCTTCCTTTATTGTCGGAACCGAACTTGCAGTAAGATTTGCCAGTTTAGATTGCTTCAATAATTGCCCGTAACGGTCTGTTCTTGTTATATACATTTCTGTTTCCTCTAAATTGAATTTCCCATTCTCATATCTTACCCACATATTACACTGAACCTTTGGCTTGTCTTCACCATTCCATTCGAGGTAGGTAGATAAATGCAGATGATTTGCTAATAGTGGAGCATCATTACCATTTTTCCAGGCTTCCAAAAATCCATTAATGCTATCCTTTAGTTTGCCCGCACAACAGCTCTCTGTATGGAAATATCCATCATATCCCTTATCTGTTAGGTTTTTTGCAAATGTGTCTAAATCAAGTAACTGTTTCATATCCTTTAATTTCTAGCGTTCAATGACTTCAATGTCCTTGTTCTCAACCACAGCGAATTTTTCAATATTGAAACCTTGTGGGTTATTGTCCGAACGAACGGAGTTTACCAGAAAGCAAGACGTAACCAGATTACGTCTTGTTACGTTGCTGGAACGGATGATGAACTGTTTAGCATAGGTGCGTACAGCATAGGGATAGATATCGAAGTTGCAGACCACACTATCTATTTCAATACGCTGTTGCACATTGCCCGATATGATGCGGTTGAAATACCCTTTTTCCGAAAGGTCCTTGTAATAATCGAAGGCGCTTTTATCGGCTAGATTGAATGCGCGCTTCATATTATTTTCAATGGCGTTCTTATCGGGAGCGAGCGTAAAGAACAGTTCGTGGAAACGTCTTACGTGTTCACGAGCTTCTACAGGACGGTTGATGGAGGCATCCTGTGCGAGTGCCAGCATCAATGATTTGCCATTGTCCAGGACATAGATTTTCTGCCTTTGCTGTTCCGCAAAGCGGTAGGAATGCCATACGGCATATCCTGTGACCGCTGTGCAGAGTACAGCAAACACAATAGCATACAATCTGATTTGCCTGAAACTGTTTTCTATATTTCTTAGCGTTTTAAATTCCATTTTTTACTGATTAATCATTTTACATTATTTGAGCAGTTGACCACCGATATTTCCTGTCGCCGAACCAGCTCCAGCTCCGGCAATATTTCCTGCTTTCATTGCCGTTTGGTTTACATTACGGGTGAAATTCCCTGCGCCACCGGCTTGGATAATCCAGCCTGTTACCGTTGGAATGGTAAAGTATCCTATGATACCGATAATCATAAAAATGATATACACAGTGTTCGAGGTATCTGGAATAAAAGTCGGATCGGATAGCATTTCGATATCCCTTTCTAATATCAAGGACTGTATTCTTGCCAACATGGAACTGAACAAATCTGAAACAGGAAGCCAGAGGTAGATGCTGATGTACCTTGTGAACCACTGATTGAGTGTGGATTGAAAGCCATCCCATACCGAAATCGCAAAGGCTATTGGTCCGAGTATGGACAGTACAATGAGAAAGAATGTTCGAATGGTATCAATGACCAGTGCCGCCGCCTGAAAGAGTATTTCCAACAAATTGCGAAACCAGTCCTTCATTGCTTTCTCTATCTTATATTCCTGCCTGTCCATATACAGTCCTGCCATTGTTCCAATATCAGCTGGTGACCAACCCAATTCCTCCAATTTCTTATCGAACTCCTCGTCGGATGCCATATAGGCGGTTTCGGGATTTCTTACCATAGCTTCGTAATCGAGCTGGTCTTTCTGAGCTTGCAATTTGTTCAGGTCAAGCACCTGGTCTTCGAGTATGGCATGAGTTCCCGTTACTATAGGACTTAGCACCGCATTGACCGTTCCTAGGACAATCGTGGGGAAGAACATAATACATAACCCCAAAGCAAATGGACGCAGCAAAGGATACATGTCAATAGGCTCGGCACGGCTGAGTGCCTGCCAAACCTTTAATGCGACATAAAATAAAGCGCCAAGTCCCGCCAAACCTTTAGCCACTGCAGCCATGTCACCAGCAAGAGGTAGCATGTCATCATAAAGCGAACGCAGGACTTCGTGAAGATTATTCCATTCCATAGCCTACCAGTATTTTTGGTTAGACGTCCCATAGAGGTCAAGGACTCTCTTGGCATCATTTTTCTTTTTCGCTCTGAGATAGCTGACCGAGATATTTTTAGTGGTATAATAGCGAACAAGACTATGATAATCTTTAACCTCTTTATACACGCGGTCTATAATCTCCATACGTTCTTTGTCATTCAGAGAAAGGTTAGTAGCGCTTACTATCTGCTTCAATTCTTTCAGCAGCTCCGTACTCTCACCCAGCAATGCTGAATAACCATTGGCAATAGCCGCCAATTCTTGTGGAGAGAAGTTAGGATCGTTCATCATCTTACCGAAATTGGTAACATACATTTGCGAAACGTCGCCAACAAGTAGTACGGTCTGCTGCACTTTACGCGCATCTTTTATAAGATTGTTTACGGCTTTGAGTTTGTCGTAGTATTCCTTTCCTTGTTTATATACCTTTTCCACTTCCTTGAAATTTTTAATAACATTGGATACCGTTGATGAAGTTTGTATAATTTCATTGGCACTATTGAGAATGCCTGAAGCCAGATTTGCTGGATCGGTAACTACAAATTGAGCTTTCGCTGAGGGTGCAGTGGCAAGCGTGAGTGCCGTACACACCAAATACATAATCTTTTTCATTGTTTCTAAAATTTTAATTGTTAATTATTACTGATTTACCTTGTCCCGCCTTTGCATAGCGATGTGCTTGATGGCGAGTTCTACATTGCCGTCTAATTCCGATGCGAGTTGCATCACTTCCATTTTTTCTGTTTCTTCGGTGGTGTATGCGAGATATTCCTCTAAACTAACTTCTGTGGCATATACTGCGGAATGCGTACCTCCAAGTCCAATCCATACTTCCTTGTAAAGCCTTGAAGGATCGTTGTTCATGTTGATGGAAAGTACTTGTGCCTTTTCTTTGTCAGTCAGGCCGAGCATTGCTTGTATGTCATCGAACTTATTCATGTACTTGCGCTGATCGAGAAGGATTTTACAATCGGAGTTGTTGATGATACTTTCTTTTACAATAGGCGACTGGATGATATCATCCACTTCCTGTGTTACTACAATTGCTTCTCCAAAGAATTTGCGGACAGTCTTAAGTAGGCTAAGCATCCAGCGCCTTGACGTATTACTACGCTAGGTTTCCAAACACTCGCCCCCGAACCGGACTTACACGTCTCCGCGTATCCGGCTCTCCACTAATTTTATCAATCTAATGTTCCGTTATGGATTTTCTGATGACAACTATGGCATACCGCTACGGTTTTTCTTCTTCTCGCAATCATGTGTCTTTCCCAACTCTTTTTACCTTCAAGGTTTTTGAGTTTTCGTACATGATGCATCACAAGCTTTTCCGTAGCTCCACATATTTCGCATTTCTCAGCTTTGAGCCTGTCTATAAGGCTTGTCCTACCTGCATCAAAGATGGGATAGGGCATAATATCAAAGCCTGCATCTGTCATCGGGTTTTTTCTTTTGAACCCCAAGTCGTAAAAGTATCGTTCCTTCACTGCTCCAGATTTAGTGGTGAACCTTACTGTGAACTTTCCATTCGTACGATACTTGGTATTTATCTTTCTCGTTGAACTTTTATATTTCCCAGCAAAGGTTTTATACATACTGTATTCCATAATAAATCTGAAGTTGTGTAGTTCAGAACAGTTATTAGCAATAGCGTAGTAATTGTAGAAACCTCTTATTTCCCGATTGTATCGGTCGAGGATTTCAAGGTCGTCATTGAATATAAGTCCAGATCTGCATTTCGGTTTCCAAATTTCCTTCCCATTTTGGTATCGGAATTCCAATACTCCATAGTCCCGTAATTTGTTCCTCATTATTTCTGTACTCACTTTGAGATAAACCCGTTTTCCATAGGTTCTTCTTAAACGACCTGCTATATCCCGTCTCTGTGCATTGGATTTTCTGACAAAGATTTCGTAGCCGAGAAAGTGTGCTGAATCTTCCGTATGGGTAATGAGCGTTTTCTCATCCGACAGTTCAAGTTTGAGCTTTTGGTCAAGAAAATTTTTAATATCTTCCTTAACATCTTTTGCGTCTTGCTTACTGCCAATTATCCCGATTAGGAAATCATCTGCATATCTGACATATTTCAATCTTTTGTAATCTGTGTCCATTTCATCACAGCTAGGGAACATTGCACGTTCCTTATCTTCTGCCTTAATCCTTTGGATTAAAATTGTTCTTTCACTTTCGTCTTCTACCGACTTTAGTTTTCTCACAGTTTTCTTTCTTGCATTTTCAAAGTCCATACGGGCTCTACTTGGTCTGCGTTTTTCCCCTTTATCGAAGTTTTTGATATACTCTTTCATGTATTTGTCTAATCTGTCGAGGTATATGTTTGCCAGTATCGGGCTGACAACACCTCCCTGCGGAGTTCCGCTGTACGTTTTATGAAATTTCCAATCTTCGATATACCCTGCATTCAGAAATTTTCTGATAAGCCTTATGAATCTGTCGTCGGAGATACGTTCTTCTAAAATATTTATCAGTATATCATGACTGATATTATCAAAGAATCCTTTTATATCTCCTTCAACGAACCATTTAGCTCCGCTGAATGACTTTTGAGTTTGAGCCAGTGCGGTATGACAGCTACGATTGGGACGAAAGCCATGCGAGGTATATTCAAAATACCCTTCATAGATAGCTTCCAAAATCATCCTTGTTACTTCCTGCACCAGCTTGTCATCGAAAGCAGGTATGCCAAGAGGTCTCACTTTACCGTTTTTTTTCGGTATGTAAATTCTCTTAGATGGCTGGGGCTGATAGCTTTCATTTTTCAATGAAGCTATCAGTTTCTCAATGCGAGAAAGACTCATATTGTCTATAGTTTGACCATCTGAACCCTCTGTCATATTACCTTCTTTTGCATAAATACGCTGATAGGCAACATAGAACATCTCTTCATTGAACAGAATTCTGTAAAGTCTTTCAAACCTGTAGCTTGTAATCTTACTGTGTTCCATTAGACTGTTTAATACTCTTTCTGGATTTCTCATAATGTCTCTCACATTTTCCGTTAGTTGTATTAATAAAAATTAGCTGCTTCCCTTCGCCATGTACAAGGCTTTCCCTTGCTCGGACTACTACGGAAGCTCCGTTACCATGTCGGATATTCAGAAGGCTAGACTCTCATAGCCTTTCGGCGTTCCGATTTAGGTAATCCCCGTTTACGGCTTAATAACTATTGGCATGATGGATTGTCGGATACAACTTCCGTCCTTTGTACGCTTACTGCGACTGCGCTGTAATAAGTTCTTGCTTTCTTCATACCTATTCACTGAAGAAGTATTACAGTATGGCGATTGACAGCTATCTTACACCATAGTTTCAAGTGGAACCGCTCGGACTATTATTCAATCAATTCGGATTTTATCCTCATATCCATCTTTTCATCTCGCCATTCAGTAGCAGTCGGATAGCTGACTGACTTATGACTTTACCGACATGCTACACTCCCTGTCTAGTTTCCTTTCCAGATAAGTCGGTTGATGATAGGTTTTCAAAGAACACTAACCTAATCTCTTGCCACAGAGATATTTATTAAGCCGCCTTTACGGGCGCACAAAGGTACTTGATGTATTCTGCCATACCTTCTTTGGCAATGGCTTTCCAAGCCTCCTCAATTAGGATGAGTTTGCGGATGCCTTTCAATCTTCTCATCTTGTTGATAAAGACTTCCATAATAATGATGGTCACAATCGGAAAGAGGATTTTGTGGTCTTTGATGGCGTCAATCTCAAACACGATAAAGCGTTTGGAAAGCAGGTCTAACTGCTTATCGGAATTGAGCAGGTAATCATACTCGCCGCCTTTGTAATAAGGTTCCAATACATTGAGAAAATTGGCAATATCAAAGTCTTTTTCTCGTACTTGTTTTTCTTCCAGCACCTTGCGATAATCGCCCTGAACGTATTCATAAAAGCCATTGAAAGAAGGATACACATCAGTATGTTTGATACGTTCGATATAACCGCTAACTGCATTGGACAATGCCACCTCTTCTGAACGGGTTGGCGGTTCATCATCACGTTTCCACAAGGTTAATATCAGGGTCTTGACACTTTCTCTCTTTTCAATGTCGAATACTCCATCATCGGTATAGAAAGGGTTAAAGGCAATGGGATTGTCTTCGGTATAAGTGAAATAGACCCCGTCTTCTCCTTTGGTTTTGCCTTTAATTAGTTCGCACAATCCCTGATAAGAGTTACCGGTATCTACGAGCAGGACATGTGCACCCTGCTCATAATATTGCCTCACCATGTGGTTGGTAAAAAAAGATTTACCACTTCCTGAAGGACCAAGTATAAACTTGTTGCGGTTGGTGATGATTCCACGTTTCATTGGCAGGTCTGAAATGTCCAGATGGATGGGTTTGCCGGTGAGCCTGTCTGCCATCTTGATGCCAAAAGGCGACGGTGAATTATGGTAGTTGGTTTCTTCGGTGAAGAAGCATAATGCCGGTTCAATGAAGGTATAAAAGCTTTCTTCACTTGGAAAATCAGCCGCATTGCCAGGCATTCCCGCCCAATATAGAGTAGCAACATCGGTAGTGTTGTGGCGCGGTTTGCATTCCATTAATGCCAGTGCGCTGCCGCTGTCATTCTTTATCTGCTTGAGTTCGCTGGAATCTTCCGACCATGCCATGATATTGAAATGCGCCCTGATCGAAGACAGTCCAAAAGAATGTGCTTCGTTCAGGTAACGCTCAATCCATTCCTTGTTGATCTGGTTGGCTCGGCTGTAACGGGCCAGTGAGTGCATGTTTCGGGCGGACTTCTCAAACTTTTGCAGACTCTCATCGCTGTTATCCAAAAACAGGTATTGGTTGTAAATATGATTGCAGCTGAGCAGCAATCCAACTGGGGCGGCAAATGAAAGGCGACAGTCGCTGCGGTCGGTAGACAGTTTTTCGTAGCGGGTATCTGCCGATACCGTTCCGGGCAAATCATCTGTATCTGACAAGGTGTGCAGGCATAATCTTTTGTTGCCGACACGTACCTCTTCACCTCCGAGTGAGATGTCCTGTAATGGTGTTCCGGCTTCTCGTGAAAGTGTTAGGTACTGTTCGAGTAATCCTTGTTTCCTTTCCGTACCAATTATGTCATCTTCGCTCAGGCGCTTTAGTTTGACAAATCCACAGTCATTGATAATACGCTCAAACTGAGCAACCGCTTCCATAAAGCGCTGGATTGCTTCCTTGTCCCTAATTTCCTTTGGTATAAGTGAACCTTTGCAAAGCGATGAGAAATTACTCTGCAAACGCATTCTCTCCTTTGAGGTCTTGGTCAAGAACAGGTAGCAGTAATGGTTCAGGAACGGGCGCTCATTGAAATGACGCTGATAGGATTTTGCTAAAAAACTCTGGTCGTCTTCTGACAAATCAGGGGCGTAACTTTCCTTAATGTACCAATCCTGTTTATGGACAACTGTAAAATCTGGTAAAGTTTTGATGGCTTTATGCCAGGCGGAATGTATTGCTTCATACTCGGCGGATGCTACTGTAAAAAGCTCTGGCAGTTGTACCTGAAAACATGCTGTTATATCTGCATCTTTTGACAGGATACAATTATTCTCAACTGCCAGTAGAGGGAACTTGCTTTCCAGTGTTGTGGCTTTTGCTGCATTTCTCATACGGCACTGGATTTAGTGGTGAATTTGAGGTAGCGGTGTACAGGCTTGCGGCAGACGATGTAATGAGGATGCCTTTTTTTTGCACCTACCTTCATCAGTCCGTGTTCTCCATACTTTCTATTAAGGGAGAAGGTTTGCCATACTATCAGTGAAGCACCGCCGGTTCCGAGAAACAGGCAGATATAGGAATTAACCCCGGCCATATAAAGTATCATGATTAGGATAAGTGTTCCAAGTAATCCGCCGGCGAAGATGAACAGGTATTGTGCTTTGAGACCCTTAAATTCTACTGCTCTTCCGATACCTTTATTGATATTGTAATTGTTCATATATCAATTTTTTAAAGGAAGAAGGAACGCAGAATGGTAGCTGCTACAATCAGGAAGATACAGGCTCCAAACCAACTTGCGGCGGTCTTACTGGTATCGGGATCTCCGCTGCTGAATTTGTTGTACACTTTAACACCGCCAATAAGGCCAACCACGGCTCCAATGGCGTAGATGAGCTGTGTGGCCGGATCGAAATAGGATGTTACCATCTGGGTCGCTTCATTGATACCCGCAGTGCCGTTGCCTTGAGCAAGTGCTGCACAAGCTGACAGAAGCAGAAGACCTGATAATCCTCTTTTTTTTGTTAGTTTCTCCATGATTTGAATAAATTAGATTATTACTTTTTCCTGATTTTTTCAGGTTTTTAAGCAAATCTATCGGAGAACAGCAGATGTAATAATGATGTGTCTTTGAGAGGAGTTGTTTGGCTTAAAGAGGTAGTTAATAAAGTTTTTTCTTATGTTTGTAACAGGTGACTCTTGAACTAAACCACTTCAAAGTTCCACTTTTAAGAAACCACTTAAATGAATCTGAATGAACCTTAAAAAAATATTAGATACCTTATTTATAGATAGAAGTGGAACCTCTATTGCTGGATTAGGTGATATTGCCCAAGCAGAAAAATATCTACAGCAAGCATACGAAGGGAGGTATTTTTTTGAGTTAATCCAAAATGTGCGAGATGCTAATAAAGAACTGAATATGGATGGTGAAATCTTTATCACTATTCTTAATAATACACTTTACATATCAAATACTGGTGCCGGGTTTAGTCAAAAAGGAATTGAGGAAGGAATTACTAGGATAGGAAAAAGTACAAAACACAGTCAAGATTATATAGGCTTCAAGGGAATAGGCTTTAAATCAATAAAAGAAATAACTGAAAATCCTAAAATAATAACCAAATATGGAGCTGTTTATTTTGACAGAAAGACCACTATTAAAAAATTTGCAGAGCAAAAATTGGAATTAGAAGATGTTCCTCTTTTTCATTTTCCACATTTTGATACTGAACAACTCTCAGAAGTTGAAATTGAAAAAGGGATTGTGACAAAAGTGGCGATGCCTCTTAAAAAAGAGATTACAGAAGAAAAAATCATTACGGATTTTTCCAAAATTCAAGCTGAGCAATTAATTCTTCTAGGTAATATCCAAACATTAAAATTTGAGTTTGGCACGGATGTTACAAGTTTTTTAATTAATAAAAACTCTAAAAAGAATCTGATTGAAGTTCACAAGAATGACAGCACTATAATTAATTACAAATACTACTCTCCAGTCGATAAAATTGAAATTTCCCAGGAAGTAATTCAGTCTTTAGAGGGAACAGAAAAAGAGATATTCACTAATAATGGTTTTGTCGATGTAAATATTGTTTTAAAACAAGGAGAAAATGGACAAATAGAACCGATAGAACAAGCAAAACTCTACCTTTTTTATCCTTTGCAAATAACTTCGGGTTTTCGCTTTATTATTCACAGCTATTTTATTGTAAACCCTGAAAGGAAAGCTTTAAGAGAATCAAAATTAAATGACTTTCTTCTTTTTTCAATTGGAAAATATATTGGAAATGAAATGCTTGCCAAACTCAAATCTACTAAAATTAATACCAATAGAGTACTTTGTTTCAAAAGGAATAAAGACGCAAAATTAGATATATTGTACGACAGCGTGGTAGCTGAACTGAAAACACAAAAATTTATTTATGATAGCCGAACAAAAAGATATTTTCGTCCATCAGAAATAATGGTTGCCGATGGGTTCGACAAAGGACTTTTCCCCGATGGGAATTTAGGAGATAAAACTTTGATCTATACAGATGATAAGGAAGTGAAAGATTGGCTATGCGATGAGTTTAAAATCACTTATTTACATTATGATGATATCGCCAACCAAATTGAAAGTGAATGCAAGCGGCAGTTAAAGCAAAAGAAAGTAAAGTTCTTTCAAAATCTTTACAATTACGTAAGCAAGCACCAAGGGTTAGACCTGACAGGAAAAAAAGTTTTACTTACTAACAATTGGCAGCTGGTTTCTAGCGAAGAAGACGTTTTTTATAGAGGAAAAGGGAGTAAGCAAAGACCAATCGAATTGGCAAATAGTATTCAAAAACAGATTCATTTTATACATAAAGATATAGTCATAAGTGATTTTAGAGAAGGAAAAAGTCGTACAGGTATCACTGAATTTAACACTTATGAACTTGTAAGACGTCTGCTAAAACTGTTTAACAAGAACTCTGTCCCAAATATTGATTTACTTAATGCACTTTTTAATATCAACGACCTAGATGTAAAATCAGACTTAGAAATAAGAGAAAAGATTATTTTGCCTATAAAAGATAGTGGAAAATGGCTATCTCCACTCACCAATCCCATATATTTTGAAAGTGAAAACCTGAAACAGCTTTATCCTGATGGGAATTTTGTTGATGACTCCGTTTTAGTATGGAAAAATAAACAAAATGACATAAATCTTACTACTGAATTTTTAAAGAAGTTTGGTGTGTGGCAGATTCCTGCCATCTATGTAATAACGAAACAAATAATAATAAGAACTAAAGAAAAAAGAGATCGTAAAATACAAAATTTTTCTGGCCTTTCAGCACGACCTTTTTACGTTTTTAATGATCGTGTTTTAGATATACCAGTTTATTACAACACTTGGTTTACAAGTATGATCATAAATAATTGGATTATCTATCAGTCTTTTATTCAAAATGATTTACTTCCAAAATTACTGTATTGCAGTAACACTAGTAATTGGAGAAATGTAAATAAAGAAGCATCAGTAAAATTGAGTCAATTCGTGGAAGTTCTCTCGAATGAAAAATGGATATGTTTTGAGGGAGAAGATGATGGATATTCAGTCAGTGAAGTTGTTGGTATAAATCATTTTGATTTCAGTCAAGCACACAATCAGGTAATAAGAAATTTTTTAAGGCTATTACCAATGGATTATGGTTTAGGAAAAGATTTTATTAGGGAAATTGAATTAGTTCATCTCAATGGTAATTCAATTGATAATTTTAAAAAACTTCTAAATAATATTTTCGTAAGGTATAAAACAGTGATTCCAGAGGGAAAAGATTTTATAAATTTCTATAATCGTATTCTTGGTAAGCTTGTTGATTTCTACGATACAAATCCTGCCATAGAAGACAGTATTGATCAACTAAAGGAAACTAACTTTCTAAGTATTGATGAAACAACAAAAACACCACGCTGGAGTGCTGCACATCAAATATTTTACATAGATGACAAACCTGGTTATGATTTGCTTCCGAATGGAATTAAAAAAGAAGTTCAGCCACATTTCACTAACAGGGATAAAAACACTTTTGGTAAGATTGCCGGCAGAATCGGAAAAAGATTTTCAAGGTCTATTGAAAAAAAAATCGTTGATACAGAAATTATTAGAACACACACTTTAGTGTCTTTTTATGAACTGCTGCCTGAATTTGTTGCACTGCTAGAATCGCACCTTGGCGATGCGATTAGTAAACATTTTGGTAAAATTAAAGCTGTTAGAGTACTGGAAAAGGAAAATTTAGAAGTTGAAATTTCTGTTGGTAATTCGCCAAAAATGCTAATCCCAGTAAGCCATTTTATCGATTCTGAGTTCAATATTCATTTGGGACCTAGTCATAGCTCAATGAATCGAAACAAACAGATTGCTGAAGCAGTCAATGAATTTTTCATCAACATTTTGGATCGTGACTTGCGCAATTTCACTGCTAATTTACTTAATTTTCTAAATACTAATAACAAGTACGATTACCTTAAGAGTTATGATATAACGGAAGAACGGATTAATGAAATCCGTGACAAGTTGAATGATTTTATTTTTACACCAAACCAGAAATTTTGGGAAGCTATTCTATCAGCAAAAAGAATACAGACTAGAGAAAATTTGTTCATCGAAAACCAAATAAATTTAAAAAAAATATCTGCGATACTTGAAATTGAATTGGCAATTGTTCAGGAAATTGAAAATAAATTTGTTTTTACAGAGACTAGTAAAAGTTCAAATATTCTTGTCCTTACAAATTTTCTAGGCCTGCTTTCAATTACTTTAAATGACATCAATAAATTCATTTTTCCAAAGATTGATTTTAGATATATATATCAGAACAGATTGTTGAAAATAAAAAATAAATTTGAGAGAGGTTTTAATGCTTTATTACATGAACATCTTAGTAAACAAATTAAGGAGGAAAAATGCCTTTACCAAAACCACCTCGATAATTTTAAAATAAATTTTAAATTTTCGATTCCTTTAAATACGCTTGAACTTAATGTTGAGCAATTCTTTTTAGAAGCACTATTGGGTGAATTTCCTTTTCTGGAAATTAAACTTAGTGATTTAAATAATGATTTTAATCATTTTGACCCTATTGTGATTTACTCCATGAACCGTAAACTATTAGAAAATAAATTGGCATCCGTGGACTTTACAGATGAAAACCTTGATGTTTTTCTGGCTGATAACAAAGTGAGAAGTTTGTTGTATTTCAATGAGGTAGATTCATTGAGAAATAGTTTTATAGATTGGTTGTCCACTTTGAAAAAAGGAAATAATACACTAGATAGTGAATCAGAATTAGAAGATTTCCTAAATGAATTCAGTAACCAAACTGATACGGAGATAGAGGAAGTTTCAACTCAAAACGTTGATGTTACCTCTGGAAATGGAAATAGTTCAGCAGGAAATGGGAGGAGATTTGATGGAGGTGCAAATGATCAATTCAAAAAACGCTTAGGTTTAATTGCGGAAATGGTTGTTTATGAAAAGCTAAAAACTATGTATGATGAAGTTACTTGGGTTTCAAAATACGCAAGTAAGATTTACAGAGCACATTCAGGTTATAATCCAGAAGGGCAAGATGGTCTAGGTTATGATATTGAATATTTAGACAGTGAAGGCAACAAATATTTTGTTGAAGTAAAAGGTAAAGGTGACATTTATGATACATTTGAGATTACAAAATATGAGATCGAAAAGGCCCATAAGGAAGGGAACTTTTATAAGCTCATTTTGGTAACCCAAATAATGGATAATTCTCAAAGGAGAATCAGAGATTTAGGTAATCTCTTTATACTTGCTGATGGAGAAGATTTTTTCTCAAATAGTAAATTCTCTGCCATTTACAGAAACTTTGAAATTAGGTTTAAAGAAATAAATGTGTAGTTTTCTCTAGCAGTTTTCAGATAAAATCCCCAATATCAAAATCTTCCAAATCATTTTTCCGCAAAGTGGAAGAACTGGCATCGGTTTCAGAAGAAATGCTTCCGTCCAATAGCTGAGCTATCTTACGGGAGGCACTTTCCATGGAATTTTCCAGCAGACTGAATAATTCGGTTCCCTGTACTTTCTGAACAATAGCAATCGCTGTTTCCTTTTGAGATGACTCCAATTTTTCTTTTTGCAGTAGCACCCCCACGGAGCTTAGTTCTTCAAAGGTAACCCCTTGGGCAAAACCGTAATCCCCACCTGATATTCCGTACCTGTTCCATTCTTCTTCCTCTTCCTCATAATCAGGCATATTTCTGAAAATATAGTCCAGTTCTTCCTGCGGAATTTCAATATCAAAATCGTTTTCTTCGATTTCTGATTCAAAATTATCAATCTCTTTTACCAAGTCTGCGTTTTGGCTATTTGAGGCAATACTTGGCATTAAAAGTCTTTTCTTTGGTTTAGGAATGCCCATTATTTCTGGTAGATTGGGATTTACAAATGGCGGCCGCTCTTGTTTTGAAATCACCTTTTTTTTGATAATCTTGTCCTTTGATAAAAGGACAATGACAATCAGCAGACATATAACAATCACTATCTCCATGGCTAAAAAATTGGTTTGTGCTTATCATTATAACTCTTAGTAATCTGTTCTCCAAACTCTTGAAAATGGTGCTCTAACAAATTATCCAGATAGGCATAAATGGTTATTTTATCTTCACCGATAACTTGTATGATACGGGACATCTTTTCATGAAAATCAGGACGTATATATACAGATTTTCCATTGCGGGCATTGGTTTCGACTCTTTTGAAAAATACTTTTTCATAATCCGTTTCAATTATCTTTTTTGTCTTGCTTCGTTCTTTGATTAACAGTTTTTCCTGTTCCGGCTCTTTTGTTTGTTTCCGGGGAATTTGCATACCTTCCTTTTTCACGCCATCCTCCATTATCGTCATCATCAGCTCTTCGTCGATTTCAGGTGTCGCTTTTTTCTGTTCATCTTTCTGCATAGTACTACAATTGGATTGTTTTTAAAAACTCCGTCATAAACTGGTCAAATCGACAGGCTTTCATTAGTCGTTCGTCCGGAGGCAATATAGTAGAGCGAAAAACGGTTTTAGCATCAGCTTCACTTTCTTTGCGAAAACGCATGCTGCTCATAATCTGTGATTGCATAAGATTCAATCCCAAATCGCTAATGAGCCCGTTATAAATATCATATAAGGATGAGCGTTCACGTCCGTCCACCTGATTCCAAAATAAGCTAATATTTTCTATGGATGTTTCTCCCTTTTTCATGATTACGTCCGTCATCAACTGTGTAAAAACGAGTGTACTTTCCATGACCAAACGGTCAGCCGTAATAGGTGTAAAAATATAGTTCATTCCTGCTAAAGCTTTTAAAATCCCAGGCGTATTCACCGTTCCGGGAAGGTCAAAAAAGATAACATCAATGGGAACTGTCGACGACTCTGCGAAGGCATATGCAGCTTCAAGAAGACCTTCGGCTTTATGTTTCATAATAGGATAAGCCTTTTTGTTGATGGTGGTGAACTGCTTATATGCCATCCGCTTGAATACATCGTTTTCCATGACAGTAGCCATATCACGGGTACGCATTTTTTCTAAACTGTACTGGGGAAAATCACAATCAAATATGGCTACATTATAGCCGAGCCTGTAATGTAATATACTGGCAGCAATTGCGGTAAATGTACTTTTGCCAACACCTCCTTTTTGAGAAGAGAAGGTAATAAATAGGGTTCTGTGTTTTGTCTTCATTTGTATAACTGTTTATAATTACATATTTGCTTACATTGTTTTTTATCATCCCATGTATGGATATAGCCCTGCGCGTATTTGTATATCTTCTTATCTGCACATAGTTCTATTTCCATACATCAACAACTATCTATGTCTCTATCGCTGCATAATTGTCCGTCCACAAGTAGAAAGCAATCTATTCAAATACTAGCATGTATAATCTCGTGCATTTGCATATAGGGATCTGACTACCTATGATTTCAAGTCCTTAGCTACCATTATATGTATTTATGTAGCTATACAATTACGATGGTATATATAGCACAAAGCTTAAATGCTTGTACAAAGAAATGCAGATACATACCTGCTCATATCAAGCTGTCTTAAATTGTCTTTAGGTGGCGCTTTTTAGCTGTGGTTCATCCTGCAATGGTTCCATTTTCAGGACTTTACTTTGTAAAGGTTTTAATCTGTTGAACAGATAAAAGCTTCACATCAATTTTGGGGTTGCAACCGGAACGGCTAAAGGCCGTTTTTCCCTGCTAACTTTAATCCGTCCCGAAGGGCGGATTTTCCTTTCACCCGAAAGGAGCAAGTTGTGTTTTGAGCTGCTCGAAATGAATTCCGCTACTCAAAACAACTTGCCCCGCTGGGAGCTGAAAACATTCTCCAAAGTCGATGTTTTTATAATATTATAACTGGATTTATATGGACCAAAGCAATAAAAAACAATTAGGGAAATCCGGACGCAATCCTAAAAAGGATCCGGCCGTATTTCGATATTCCATTTCATTGAACGCTGAAGAAAACGCTCGTTTTCTTTCTCTTTTTGAACAGTCAGGAATGAGTGTAATGGCACATTTTATCACTGCTTGTATTTTTCAGAAGACCATTAAAACAATCAAAGTTGACAAGACCACTATGGATTATTATATGCGCTTGACCACATTATACGGTCAGTTCCGCTCAATCGGAGTAAATTATAACCAGATTGTTAAGCTGCTTTATCGCAATTTTTCGCAGAAAAAAGCTGCTGCTTATCTCTATAAACTTGAAAAGCATACAACTGAAATGGCAGGATTATGCCAGCAAATCATTCAGCTTACAGAAGAATTTGAAACAAAGAATCTAAAAAAAAGCGACTGATATGGTGGCTAAAATTGGCAGAGGACAAAATTTGACAGGTGTACTTTCTTATAATCAACTCAAAGTTGAGAAAGAAAATGCACAGATTTTGTTTACCCATAAAATGCTGGAAACACCTGATGGACATTTTTCTATTGCTCAAATGCTCCGCTCTTTTGAGCCTTATTTGCTGGCGAATCGTAAAACGGAGAAAACAGTACTACATATTTCCTTGAACCCGGATCCAAAGGATAAAGTAAATGATGAAAAATTTACTGCTATTGCAGAAGAGTATATGCAAAAAATGGGATACGGCGAGCAGCCTTTTGTAGTGTTCAAGCATACCGATATTGAACGTACCCACATTCATATCGTTTCGGTCTGTGTAGATGAAGAAGGTAAGAAAATTTCAGACAGTTACGAGCGTAAACGTTCGATGCAGTTATGTCGTGAATTGGAAGAAAAATACGGCTTAGTCTGCGCAACAGACAAAGTATACAAACAAAACGAGAATGTATTCCACCCAGTGAATTACAAAACCAATGATATTAAAAGCCAGGTTGCTTCTGTAGTACGGTATCTACCTAAATTCTATCAGTTCCAAAGTATGGGCGAATACAATGCTTTGCTATCCTTGTTCAATATTACTGCAGAAGAGGTCAAGGGAGAACTTCACGGACAGCCCAAACAAGGCGTGGTCTATTTTGCCTTGAATGAAAGTGGAGAAAAAGCAAGTAACCCTTTTAAAGCATCCCTTTTTGGAAAAACGGCAGGATATATTCAGCTTCAAAATCATTTTGCAGCGTCCAAAGTGCTACTTAAAGAAAATGATGCGAGACCTACAATTAGAAAAGCAATTGAAACGACCCTGCAAGTGACCACAAGTGAGCAAGATTTTAAAAAACAGCTTTCTGAAAAAGGTATTAATGTTGTTATTCGTCGGAATGATAGGGGCCGAATTTATGGAATTACATTTATTGATCACAATTCCAAAACTGTATGGAATGGTTCTCGTTTAGGGAAAGAACTCTCAGCCAATGTATTCAACGATTGGTGGGATAAAGGGCAAAGACCGCAAGTCAAAAACACTGATGATATAAAAATGACTTTAGCTAGAGCATCATACGAGAATCTACCAATTGACAAGCTACACGATTTATTTGATTTTCTAAGAAATGAAATTTCTCCTAATTTAAATAGTGAAAATAGTAGTATAGAAGGTTTCGGCGGATTACTTCCCGAAGCTCAGGTAGATGATTATGAAGAACAAGCATTTACAGATCGACTGAGGAAAAAGAAAAAACGAAGAAACAATAACAATAATTAAAAAACAGTTGCTATGCAAGGAGAAGATGACTTAAGAGGGTTAGCCAAGATTATGGAGTTTATGAGAGCAGTCAGTATTTTATTGTTGCTGATGCACTGCTATTGGTTTTGTTATGGATTCTTTAAAGAAGAACAATGGACATTATCTATTATTGATAAAATATTGAAAAACTTTCAGCGAACGGCTGGACTATTTTCCCATACGCTGTATACGAAGCTATTTGCTTTGGTTCTTTTGGCACTAAGTTGTTTGGGCAGTAAAGGCGTGAAAAACGAAAAGATTACATGGAGAAAGATCTATACAGCGCTCACAGTAGGCTTCGTTTTTTTCTTTCTCAATACTCCGTTACTTAAGCTTCCCGTAGAAATGGGTACGTTTTTATATATTTTTACTTTAGGTTTGGGCTATATTGCCCTACTTATGGCAGGTGTATGGATGAGTCGATTACTTAGAAACAACCTCATGGACGATGTTTTTAATACTGAAAACGAAAGCTTTATGCAGGAAACCCAGTTGATGCAAAATGAGTATTCTGTCAACCTGCCCACCAAATTCTGGTACCAGAAAAAACAGCATAACGGCTGGATCAATATTGTAAATCCTTTTAGAGCAACTATTGTACTGGGTACACCCGGATCCGGTAAATCCTATGCCATTGTAAACAACTATATTAAACAACAAATTGAAAAAGGCTTTTCAATGTATATCTATGATTTTAAATTTGATGATCTTTCTACCATTGCTTACAACCACCTATTGAAACATACAGACAAGTATAAAGTCAAACCAAAGTTTTATGTAATCAATTTTGATGATCCAAGAAGAAGTCACCGATGTAATCCTATCAATCCAGATTTTATGACCGACATCTCCGATGCCTATGAGTCTGCATATACCATTATGCTTAATTTAAACCGTTCTTGGATACAAAAGCAGGGTGATTTTTTCGTCGAAAGCCCAATTATCCTTTTGGCAGCCATTATTTGGTTTTTAAAAATTTATGATAATGGAAAGTACTGTACTTTTCCTCACGCTATTGAACTGCTCAACAAAAAATATGCAGATGTCTTTACAATTCTGACCACCTATTCAGAATTGGAGAATTATCTTTCCCCATTTATGGATGCCTGGCAGGGAGGCGCTCAGGACCAATTACAAGGACAGATTGCTTCCGCTAAAATTCCTTTATCAAGGATGATTTCACCACAGTTGTATTGGGTGATGACTGGGGATGATTTTTCCCTGGATATCAATAATCCCAAAGAGCCCAAAATCCTTTGTGTGGGCAATAATCCTGACAGGCAAAATATTTATTCCGCTGCTCTTGGATTGTACAATTCCAGAATTGTAAAACTCATCAATAAAAAAGGACAGCTCAAGAGCTCGGTGATCATAGATGAGTTGCCAACCATATATTTTCGAGGGTTAGACAATTTGATTGCTACTGCACGAAGCAATAGGGTGGCAGTATGTTTAGGATTTCAAGATTATTCTCAATTGACGAGGGATTATGGGGATAAAGAAAGTAAAGTAATTCAAAATACGGTAGGGAATATTTTTAGCGGACAGGTGGTAGGTGAAACAGCCAAAAGCCTGTCAGAACGTTTTGGTAAAATATTGCAGCGACGTCAAAGTATGACTATCAATCGGAATGATAAATCAACTTCTATTTCCACACAATTAGAAAGCCTTATACCGGCTTCCAAAATTTCTACCCTAACTCAGGGAATGTTTGTAGGAGCCGTTTCCGATAATTTTGATGAACGTATCGAACAAAAGATTTTTCATGCGGAGATTGTGGTAGATAATGAAAAAGTCGCTGCTGAAACCAAAACCTATCAGAAAATCCCGGAGATACTTTCTTTTGTAAATGAACAGGGAGAAGATATGATGAAGGCTGAGATTGAGGCTAACTATAAACAAATCAAACAGGATATTATTGGAATAGTGTCGGATGAACTAGAGCGAATTAAAAATGATCCGGATTTACTGCATTTGATACCAAAGACAAAGTCAGATGATAAAAAAGGCGATACTCCTAAATAAATACACTTTTCAGGGTTGTAATCAGGAGATTTTCAGTTTCTGAAGAGGCGGCGCTATTTGATCTTCTTGTGGATTTTGTTCAGGTTCCTGTAATTGTTGTTCAGGTGTAATGGACAGTTGTATTTCCCTTTCCACTGCAGCTAATTCATTTTTTAATTCCCCTAACGTATGCTCTTTAGTCCATATCGTGTTTACTACTTCTTCAAGGACAGGGATATCTTTTTCAATTTCATTTATCTTCTTCTGTTCTTGACTTATCAATCCCGGTAGTTTTTCTAATGCATTTAAAAAATTCATAGAGGCCAGTTTAGGGTCGGTCGCCATCTGTCCATTGTTAAAGGTATATTTGATATTGCCTTCGCCTTGTATAAAGAAACGATTATCTCTGATTGTAATTCCTTCTTTTTGGGATACCTCTGTTTTAACCAAAAGTGTAAATCCGTATAATGTGCCGATTTGCTCATACTGTCCCTCTGTACGTGCTTTTTCAGCAAGGAGATTCAGTTTTTGGCCAATCTGTTTTATATCAACATCCTCAGATAATCCAATGAGCTGAACCGGATTCAATACAGTACCATCCTTATTCTTTTGGATGCGTTTTTCAATATTCTTCCAATCGATGGACATTCTTTTTAGCAAGGATTTTGCAGATTCAAGGGTTGCCATACTATTTTCAAGTTTATACCTTGACATAGACTTGGAACGAATAAAAGCTTGTCTTTCGCTTTCCAAAGAAGTAATCTTTTTTTCCAATTTGGCTTTTTCCAGTAAATCGGTATTACCGGAAAGAATGGCGACATATTCCGAGAAATTCATTCCTGATTTTTCATCCATACCGCCTTCGTCAATGGTACGTTTACCAAGACTATTGTTTTTGAGCTGATCTATAAATAACTGTTTATTGTGCAGTAGGTTAAATTTGTAGCTGTCCAAAGATTTTTCAACGGCATAGATGATCACGTCTACTTTGTTATCTGCAAAAAATTTGGCAATCTCATTGCCTTTTCGGATGGCTCTGCCATCCCGCTGGGCTAAATCACTTGGTCTCCAAGGTGTGTCCAAATGATGTACGGCAACTGCACGTTTCTGGGCATTGACACCAGTTCCCAGCATATCGGTTGATCCAAACAGTATTCTGATTTTCCCTTCGTTCATGGAACTTATGAACTCCTTACGCATCTTGTCGGTTTTTGCCTCCTGGATAAAACTTATTTCATGTGCAGGGATCTCGTGATCCTCAACTAGTTTGCGTTTGATTTCCGAGTACACATTCCACTCAGTTTGTTTGTAGGTTCCTAGATCGGAGAATATAAATTGAGTTCCTTTTTGGGCACTAAAGCGATAGTAATATTCTGCCACCTTTGCTGCACAATGGGAAGCTTTACTGTCCGGATGGTCATCATACTTCTGACTGATCATTCTCATGTCTAAAGACATTTTGCGGGCATAATCGGTAGCGATCAACATTTTTGCTTTTTCTTCGGATGCAGATAGTTTTGCTCTTCCCAATAGTGTTGCATCACCTGTTTTGGCAAACTCCATCAGTTTTTGGATGAATATTTCCTGTTGTGGAGTTGGTGGAATATTATGCAGTATTTCATTCTTCTGTGGACGATCAATACCAATATCTTTTGCCGTCCGATAATCTGTAATCTCTGTGTAAAACTGAGCGAGTTCCGGTACTTTTATAAAATATCGGAAGCGTTCTTTCTGAACGATATTGTTGGCCACTGAAAATTCGTAATCGGTAGTTTTTCTTGCATAGATAGCTGCCCATGCATCGAAACAGTTAATGCCTTGTTTTTCCAGTGCCTGCGGGCGTAGGTATTTGAACAATAAATAAAGTTCGGTCAGCGAGTTGCTTATAGTGGTGCCCGAAAGAAAAGTAGCCCCTAAATCTTTTCCGCTTCGTTCTTGTATAGTTCTAATGGCAAACAAAAGGTTCAATGCCTTCTGGCTTCCCTGCATATTACCGAGTCCAGCAACGCGGTCATGGCGGGTATTGAACATCAGATTTTTGAATCGATGGCTTTCATCCACCAATAAGTGATCAATGCCCATCATTTTAAAATCGACTATGTCATCCTTGCGGTTTTCAATATCATGTTGCAGTGTTTTGAGTTTGACCTCCAGATTTTGTTTTCGAATAATAACTCCCTTAAGCATGGCTCTTGATATTTCTTTGCCCTGTGCCTTTAATGCTTCAAGATTCTCTTCAACACTATCCAACTCTATCTGTAATATTTCTTTTTGCATTTCAGGTGATTGTGGAATCATCCCGAACTGGTCATGAGTCAGAATGATACAATCCCAATTGTTGTTTTTAATATCTCCAAAGATACGCAGACGTTTTTGAGGTGTAAAATCTTCTTTGCCTGGATATAAAATTTTAGCATGTGGATACGCTGTGCGGTAATTTTCGGCTATTTCGTGAACATTGGCTTTGAGTCCAATAATCATCGGTTTATGCGCTAATCCCAAGCGTTTCATTTCCTGGGCGACAATACACATAATAAGTGTTTTTCCCGCGCCAACCTCATGATCACATATTGCTCCACCGTTTAGTTTGATCATCCATATCGCATCCTTCTGGCTGGAATACAGGTCTTCAATCCCCAGCGCTTTTCTGTTCAGTCCGGGAAAATTCTGATGACTACCGTCATATTGGGGACGGACAAAACAGTTAAAGGTGTCGTTGTATTTATCAGTCAGACGTTTCTTAAATTCATCGTTTTGAGCATAGAGCCATTCAGAAAACGCTTTACGGATTTCATCAATCTTTGTATTGGCCATCTGGATTGCTTCCATATCCCGAATCTTTATTTCCTGATCACCATGCATTACTTTCTTGGTAATATCAGGTGTAGTGTTTACCAATCCATGTTTAAGCAAAGCAATTCCGTCATAGGACCGACTTTGCGATTTTATAGCATACTTCTCCGTTATGCGGATATTTTTGGTATCACAATTAATTGAAAAATCGTCTGTATTTTCTGTGTAATGAATCCGCACATCGGTATCAAACAAATGGGAGGCAAAATGGTTGTAAATACCCGTGGGTATCCAGCGCTCACCTAAATTAAAATCCAGTTCTTCAAATTCAATGCGTCTGGGAACCGCTTGTTGCAGAGCGGAAAGACTATCCCGGGCTTGCAGATCTTCAGGATTTTGCTCTAAATAGTTCTGTACTTCCAGTGCTTTTTCCACCACATTTCCTGAAACCCATCGCTCCGATATTTCATACTCATTTTCCAAAGGGTTATAAAAAATACGTCCTTCCAGGCTCTCTTTCAGATTATCAATTGATAATCCGCTGATTCGCGTCATATAATTTAAGTCGACAATCCCATACTTGTTGAGTGATGCGGCCAATGTCTCATCGGGATTATTAGCTGTCAGTGTATTAACTGAAAAACTGACCGGATGGTGGAAGATATCCGATTTGTGAATCACACCACCAACCACACGTTCCAGATAAGGGATTTCATTTCCTGCACTATCGGTTTTGATTAATTGGATGTTTTCGGTGTTGTTCAGGTTTCCAAATCTTTTGACAAAGACATCATACAGACGGTTGAATGTTTCCCTTTCGTGTGTATGTTCGGTTTGCTGTTCGGCTTCTTTCTGATACAATTCCAGATAAGCATCACGTACCTGAATATAGGATTCTGCCCGTATTTTTTGTGTAGGGGGGAGTGGTAGTGGCTCAAATTCCGCTTTTTGTTCTTCGGAATCTATGGAGGTAAGATAACCGACATTGCCTTTGAATGTCACCAGACAATTCTTTCGGTAAAAAGACTGAAGTTTGTCCGTATAAATACGTAATTCCTTAGCGTTTATATTTTGTGACCCGGTACTATCTGAAAATAGATCTCCCAAAATGGGCTTGTTTTCTCTGTTATGTTCTTTTGAGAATGATGGTGTTGTGTCATTTTGACTAATGGTTAAATCGAATAAATTTCCCTGACGGATAGATGAAACTACTTTTTGTTTCGATGGTTGAATAGTTTTCTTTTTTAGTGGTGCTCTTTTTATATCCGGCGTGATTTCATATAAGCTAAACAGGCTCAATTGTGACATTTCTGAAGAACTTGCGGTAACTACAGATATACTTTTATCGGGTGCTTCTTGTGTAATTTCAACAGGAATTATAATAGGATTAGTTATTGGAAATTGAGTAACAGATTCTATCTTATGATGTCCGTTATATAATTGTGAATCCAAATTATTGGAAATATCACGAGATAAAATGTCTTTTAAATCTTTTGCAATGCCTTCAACACCATCTTTATGCTTATAAATCCATGCAGGTTTGCCATATTGATCCGTTCCTTTATACAATGAGGTATGTACTACACGTTGCGGGTTTTCAAACAGCAAGTTACTTGTGATATTATCAGAAGTTATATAGGTTTTGCAGAATTGTTGCTCAGTTTCAGAAAGTCTTAATTTAGCATTGTTTTTTTGAAGTACTATCAAATCACTTCCAACTTCAGTCCCGGCGTAATCGGTAAACAAATTATTTGGCAGACGTATGGCTGAGATAAGGTTACAGCTTTGCATCAATGACTGGCGTATTGATTCATTTTTGGTACTATTAAGAATACCCTGTGAGGTAATAAATGCCAATATTCCACCATCACGAAGTATATCTATCCCCTTTAAAAAGAAATAATTATGAATACTTCTGGCAGCTTGTATGCGAGCGGGATCTTGGCTGCGTATATAAGAAAGGTCAAATATGGAGGTGTCACCAAATGGGATATTACTGGCAATAACATCATAGCTTTCTTTCTCTCTATCTGGGATTTCTTCAAATCCAGCAGTGCGGATGTTGTTATCTGGATAAAGCTGTTTTGCTATTTTTCCTGTGAGTAAATCTTTTTCATATGCAGCTATATGTGATATTTTTTTACCGTTAAAGGCTTGTATAAATAATCCTGTTCCTGCTGAAGGTTCTAAGAAGCGTCCGATCCTTATTTGGTTTTCCTGCAAGGAATTTGCAATGGCTTCAATAATTGGAGGAGGGGTATAAAAAGCAGTCAGGACTGAATTTTTTACACTTTCAATGTAACGATGATATTGTTTTTCATCATCAGCATTATCTTGTATAAGTTGGTAAAGTTCTTGGGTAAGTGGGAATAAATCTTGTTCGGATTTTACCCAACGGCTAATATCTTCAGGCTTAACGACAGGATTGAGAATAAATTTAAGGCCACCGAAGCCACTGTATTGCCTGAGTAATTCCCGTTCGGTTTCAGTAGCTTGACGTTTTTCCTTTTCCAGTTGAAAAACAAGTTGCAACGCCTCTATATTCTTTTTTAAATGTTCTTTCTTATTGAAGGCCATTGTCTTCTATCCAAATTTGAATAGTCCCGGTGAGTTCGGTATAGAGCAGTTCATATTCAGGGCTGTCTGAAAAGTTATCAGTAAGTTGATATTGCTCAAATAGAACGCTACAGAAAGGTAACATTTTTAATGCGAAAGGTCGCAGTTCTTCATCAGCCATTATGGTATCGAACTCATTACAAACGACTTTAAACACGATATCGAATTTTGAAAAATGTAATCCTTCAAATAAAACATGTTCCGCAATCTTGTTGCATTGCTCAATTGTATTTCCAGCGATGAAAGCATCATTATATACTTTTGCTGCCAATTGTCCACGTCTGTCTATAAAATTTTTATTTCCAGATAGCTCAGGAAAACTAGTATTGAGTAATTCCTTTAATCTTAGTGAATAATAGGACATTTTATTCTTTTCTGCAGGCATAATTATTTATTATTAGGGGATTTTAAATTTACTTTATTAAAAAGCAAGAGTAAAAATAAAGATATGTATTATATAAGATATATCTGTGGCATAATTTGGCAGGAGAAGGCTTTTATTGACGCCCTTTTAACTATAAACATTCACTTTCTTGTTGCTTTTTTTGCTAATTCATTAAATCAAAATGATTGAAAATGATACAACTTAGCTGTATTTTAGCAAGTCTTTTTTTTTAATTTCTCCCTAATTTGCATCGTGAAACAGAATACCGTAAAGTATGATTTTTTATGAAAATGATTTTTTTATTTTGTCTATCAGCGATGGTATTCTATCATTAGAATATAGACCTGAAACAACTATTGATCTTATAGCTGCCCAAAGTATTGTTGCAAAGAGAATGCAGGTACAAGAAGATAAAATCTATCCTTTAATTTTAGATATGAGAAACGTAATAGATTCTGACAAGTCAGGCCGTGACCATTTGGCCCAGTACGGTTTTGTTCTTACTAAAGCCACAGCTATCTTGGTCAATCCCGGAGTATCAGCAATCATAGCATCTTTTTATCTCAAAAGATATACATGTGAAGTTCCTGTCCAAGTCTTTACAGAAAAATTAAAGGCTGTAGAATTTTTAAAGACCTTTAAATAATTCATAAAATCTCTGTAGTTATTCTTCAATTTCTATTATATGGAAAGAGAAATAGATCAACAACGAATAAGGAATATATGCCATATGCTCCTGGAAATGTCAGTAGGTAATTTTACGTACTCCATTCCGCGTACCAAGGAGAACGATGATCTTGAAGGATTATTGGTCTTGGTAAATATGTTAGCAGAGGAAATGAAGGAGGTGATCTTCCATAGTGGATACATCAATCCAAAATCTACGTATAAATACCTAATGTCTGCTATTTTTATTCTCGATAGCGAGTTTATCATAAAAAGTTTCAGTCCACAGATACCAAATATGCTTCAATGCAACTATGACCAAATTATCGGCCATAATTATAACAGTGTACTTTCTGAGGAGTCAGAAATGTTATTGGTTGACTATAAAGAAAAACTGCGTTTGGATCCCTTTTATACTACTGCACTACAATTAGTTTATTTCACATCTGAGCAATTGTTGGTTCCTAGTCTTTGTTTTATTTCACCTTTAGTGGGACGTGATGAGATTTTTGTCTGTTCAGTCACAACTTCAATTAAAGAAAATAAAGAGATTTATAAATCCTTCTCAGAGGTACTACAGGAATTTCCTATCAATACAATTCGCTCTACTGAAGCGCAGTTGATTCAGAATGTTTACGATTATATCATTGGACATTTGGATACCTCATTGCCTTCGTTAAGGGAATTATCACAAATTTTTAACATTAATGAATTCAAATTAAAACGCGGGTTTAGGGAATTATTTAAAACAAGTATCTATCAGTTTTATAATGAACAGAGACTTCAAAGCGCTCACCTTTTAATAGAACAAACCTCTTTACCTCTAAAAGAGATAGCATACCGAAGTGGTTTTTCAACCTATGCAAATTTTTCAAAATCTTTTAAGAAAAAATTCGATTATGCTCCTAACGAACTTAAAGCAAGGATTAAAAGTTCACAGAAATAATAAAAGTACCCAACTAATATTAGAAATGGCCTTGGTTGTCCGTTTTTGGCATAAGATTATCCTGAATTGACAAGGGTTAATTATTTGTTTTGTAGAAATTTACATCACAAATCTTCAATTAACCTACAATGAAATTTAGCCTACGTCATAAGTCCATTTTTATAGAAGCTGTTTGTATGCTTTACATTTTACTATTTGTTTATGCCGCAACAAGCAAATTATTTGATTTTGAAAATTTTCAGGTGCAACTGGGACAATCTCCACTCTTAAGCGCCTTTACCGATTGGATTTCTATATTGGTTCCTGCTATTGAATACCTAATTTGTGTACTGATATTGGTTCCTAAACTCCGTCTAGTTGGGCTATTTGCAGCTTATGGATTAATGGGAATGTTTACTGTCTATATTTTTATAATTCTTCACTATACTTCTTTTGTACCGTGTTCGTGCGGAGGTGTTTTAGAAAAACTCAATTGGAATCAACATTTAATTTTCAATATCTTCTTTGTTATCTTAGCTGTATTGGCAATATTTTTTCACTTTTCCAACAATAGAATTACCGGAAATAAACTAAGATTAAGAACAATATTTGCATTATTTTTTGGTATTACTATATGTGTCATTGTATTAGTGATAGCACTATTTCTGATGTCAGAGAATATTATACACTATCATAATAAGTTAACCAGACGATTTCCTCATACCCCGATTCATACATTTGCTAATACTGATCTAAAATTGAATTCCTATTATATTGCTGGAGGAAATAAAGAGCATATATATCTTGGAAATACTACAGCACCATTACTAATTACAGTGTTGAACGATAAATTGGTTCAAATTGAAAAGAAACTAATTGATTTAAATCAAAAAGATTTACCTTTTAAAGGAATGAAAGTCATTGTGCAGGCACCTTATTTTTTTGCTATTGACGGCACGGTACCTTGCGTATATCGAGGCAGTGTTAAGGACTGGAAAGCTAAATTAATAAAAAAAGGAGGAGAATATTTTACAACAGCAGAAGCCATTGATTCTACAGCAATAGCAGTATGTACCTATAGTTCGAAAAATGGAGAAGGTGTACTGGGTGTCATTCATTTTAATGACAATGCCAAGACGATTTTAAATCCTGAAATTTTGCAAAAACAATTTGATGGTGTTTTTGATACCGACGGACAACTACTATATAGTAACGGTTTAAAAAGAATCATCTATCTGTACGCTTATCGCAACCAATTTACTGTTGCTGATACTAGTTTAAAAATTGACTTCAGAGGAAATACAATTGACACAATTTCTCATGCCAAATTAAGCATCGTTAAAGTTAAGAGCCATCATCAGAGAAAGTTTTCCAAACCTCCATTATTTGTAAATAAAAATAGTACAGCTTATAACAATTTGCTCTTTGTGAATTCCGCTATTCCAGGGAGATATGAAGAGGATCAAATGTGGAAAGAAGCAAGTATTATTGATGTATATGATTTATCCAAAAACAGTTACCTGTTTAGCTTTTGTATCTATAATATTGATGGAAAGAAACTGAAAAGTTTTTTTGTTCAAAATGATAAATTATATGCCCTTATCGGTAATCATATCATTGAGTATAATCTAGACAAAAGGATTACCTCCAATTATAAATAATAAGTTACAAAAATCTATTTGGCCAAAATAGCAGGGACTAGATCGAAAACCTGTAAAAAAGAGTAGATCAATAACCATAAATTCCTATTATTATGAAAACTAAAATTTTCAAAATCGTTTTGCCAATGGCGGTGGTTGCACTGGGATTGGCTGGTGCTGCTAGCACAAGTGCAATGGATAAAAGCGGAAAACCTGTAGCTATCATGGGCTACAAGCACATCGCTAATCCTAACAGCTGTGTGGCTGTACAAGAATGCTCCAATACAGGAAGTTTTAACTGTACGGCTCCCGATGGTAGCCAGCTTTTTGCGAGACCTGCTTCTACTTGTCTTACACCTCTTAAAAGAGATGTACAATAGTTAAAGTTGTAGCATAAAAGATGTAGCCGCCTAAGCAATTAGGCGGCTATATTTATGAAAGGAATAAAATATTTTAATTATTTAAAATTATTTTTCATCCACTGTTGCTGCTTACCATTTTTAAGGTAATAATCAAACCATTGTCCGATACGCTTGGTAAGGTCCTTTTGGTTTTTTCTTTGTTCTAAATTATGCCCTTCTTCTGGATAAACCAGTAAAGTATGTGTTTTACCTAATCGACGGAGTGCCATATAAAATTCCATACTTTGTAGGGAATGAATGTGTCTGTCATCTTCACCAGTCCATCCCAATAAGGGAGTAGTTACATTGGCAGCCTGCAATACCGGAGAGTTTTTTAAATAGCTTTCTGTATCCTCAAAAAGAGATTTCCCGATACGAAGCTGATCGTGTTCAGCTCGGTAAAAGTCAGGACGTTTAAAAGTGCCTCCAACATACAAATAACTGCTTATAAGATCCGTCCATGCAGCACCAGAAACAGCGGTGGCAAAGCGATCCGTTTGTGTGATAATCAGGTCCGTTTCGTAACCTCCGAAGGAATGGCCATTGAGTCCCACTTTTTTCGGATCAATAGAAGCTTTTTTTAGGACTATATCTACAGCAGCCAGTACACTTTTTTTGGTTGAATCTGCTAAATTGCCTATTTCAAATCCCATATCCGGAAGCAGAACAAAATAGCCCTGCTGGGTAAAATGACTTGTGTTAAAACCATCACTGGAATAAAGACTAGGATTCTCATAATCATTAAAATATTGGAACTGCCGCTCGTAGATATGCACAATCATTGGGTATTTAGTTTCCTTATTATATCCGGCTGGGTAGTATAAAATGCCTTGTAAATTTTTTCCGCAGGCTGTATACTCAATCGCCTCGGCTTTACCCCAATAGAAATGTTGCTGCTGTTTATTGGTCTCTACGATTTGTTTTGGTCGGCCGTCATACATCATAAGCCTCGGTGATAACTCATAACTCTGTTCAATGTACATATACGAATCAACATTCCTAGCTTTGCTGAGCTGGCTTATTTTTTTGTTTTCCCATACCATGTCCGATATTCCGCCGCTTAACGTCCATTTGCTGAAACCTGATGCACCTGTTTTTTTATCTTTTGTTTCCAATATAAAACCGCTGTTCAAATCCAGTGTTGCTTTTTTAGCTTCAATATCATTTAATCGAAATTCGGAAAAATCCTTAATTCGATATGTTTTTTGTATTTCCCTTCCATGAGTCAATCTTTTTTTTACGGAGCCATCCCAAGGAATCTGCCAAAGGTCATACTTATCGTAAAGAATAATTGAACCGTCCGCAGTCCAGCCTCCAATCCCATAAGGACTTGCTTCGACAGGCATGTCCTGATTTTCCTTAAAAAAAGATTCTGACGATTCTAAAGTGATGTGAGTATGTGTATCTTTTTTAATGTCATAGATCCACCAATGACCTTCTTTTGCGTAAGACAAATAGTTACCATCAGTTGACGGAATTGGTATCTGATCAGAGGTATATTGCTCCAGAATGCATTTTCTTTTTCCGGTTTGCAAATCAACAATATACAAATCAAAAGGTCCCTCAAAATTATTTTGTGGCTCATAAGCAATGGGATCATAAATAAGAGCATGGGTATAGTCAGCGGTTAGAAATCCACGAGGCAATTGTCTGTCTGTGATTTGTAAAAATTTATTTTCTTTTAGCGACCAAACCGCCATCTTATCCAGTAGGCTAATCTCTCCAATATATTTCTTATGGTCAAAGAGCAGCCTGTCTTGGGTATTCCATATCTGAACGGCATCGGGGTCAATAGTATGAAGCCTTTCTTCATTTTCTTTAAGCCAGAAAAAAATACGATTTCCATCATCCGATACCATTAGACTATTGTAGAGTTCCGCTGAGATTTTCATATCTAAAGGAAAGCCTTTCTGGCTTATGGGATCAAATTTTCTGAGCCTGTCCTTTTTGATATTGTAATGTAAAAGCAACAGATTGTCTTTTGTATTTTGTAAAAAAGCAATAGTATTGTTTTTCCATATTAAGCTTTGGAAATCAGATTTGCTATCAGAGAGAATCATCTTTTTTATGATTGGATTCTCTAGATTTATAAAGCCGATACTGTGGTTTTCCCCAGATGCCGTGGCGTACACAACTCCAGTATGTTTGGGCTCAAAATACCATTGACTCACATCGGAAATTCGCTCCTGGACTTTACCTGTAGCGTCCTTAATTTCCAGTGTATATTTCTCTTGGGCTTGTTTTATAAGTACAGCCAAAAAATGCTCATTGGATGAAAAAGCAAAATCATACACATTAGGAGTTTTATTAAGGTTCCCAGTGCTTAAATTTTGAAGTAGTAGTGTATCGCGGGCAATACAGGCAAACTCTGATTCCCCATTAAATTCTCCGTCTTTGGCATTTGGAAAATAATAAGTCACATTGTTTTTGGTACTCTTTACAAACAAGGTGTCTTTCTTGGATTCATATAACAGTAAATAACTTGCCCAGTCACCATTATTAGAAAGTTTTCGTGCTACTAGTTTACTCCACAGGGAATATTCTTCTTTGGTCAGGAAACGCTTTTGGTTATCCTGTCCCCACAATTGGGGACAGGTAACTAACCAAAAAATGAAACCGGTAAGACCAGCAACAAAGGGTTTATATGATTTAATAGCCTGCATTTTGTGGAGAAAGATTAGGGTTAAGCAAAAGTTCTGATTCAGGAATTGGCAGCAAACGGTCAGTTGTTCCCCATTGAGGTTTCAAAGGCGATAACATCTGGTCTAGTTTTCCTGTTCTTTTCAAATCAAAGAAACGGTGTCCGAATTCGGTAAAAAATTCAAGACGGCGTTCTTCCAATACAGCCTCAATGATTTCATCCGTTGTGATAGCGGTTGTATCACCAATCCCTGCCAGATTTCGTGTTTTGTTCAAGTCTTCCTTAGCGCCAATTAAATCACCGCTATGAGCACGGGCTTCTGCACGAATTAGGTATTGCTCTGCCATTCTGAGCACAATAGAATATTCCACTGAAGAACCTGTATTGGAAGCTTCCTTGTATTTGTTGGCATGATACCAAGTTGTAGTACCATCCGTAACGCTTTTAAGCCATTGGCCACGACGAAGGTCATTACTGCTGAAGGCTCCAAGAAGTCCCGCACTAATAGCCAGTGATGGCGGTGGTCCCTGAGTGAAAATAAAAGTTCCCCCTTCGTAGGTATTGGCTCCCGTAACGGCTGGCATCAGCTGCCAAACAGTAGAAAGGCTCTCTTTGCCAAATACTCCGTCAAGTCCTGTTGGCCATATATACAATCCCGATTGGTTCAAAACAGCTGAAGCCGCATTAGAAGCTTCATCCCACTGTTGCAGATACAGGCATATCCTTGCCAGCATAGCCTGTGCTGCCCATTTGTTGGGACGTACGCGCTCGTTTCCGATATACTCAGCAGGAAGTAAGGCTGCTGCCTGCTGCATATCCGTTTTAATCTGGATATAAACCTCAGTTTCGGACATGCGATGTACCACACTATTTTGCCTGTAGTCAGTAGTGGTGATATAGGGAACCGGACCAAAAGTATTGACCAGATAAAAATGTATTAACGCTCTCACAAAAAGTGCTTCCCCCGTTAATTGGGACTTATCAACAGCTGAAAGCCCAGTTGATTTTGCTACGCCTTCCACCACAGCATTGGCAGCATAAATCTGATTGTAACTACTGTTCCATAACTCGCTCATTTCTGAATCAGAAGCCAGTAATGCATTATTGTAAAAATTAGCCTGACCGGTACCCGAAAGACCATAAAACTTCAATTCATCGGCGTATAAACCCAGTTGGCTCGAAAGCCCCGACGGATAACCTGTAAGGAGTCCATGATCCCTGATTTTGGAATAGATATCAACCATAGCCGCATTAGCTGTGGCTCTATTTTCAAATACATCGGTAGCAGTTAACTGTGAAGAGGGCAGATCCACGTCCGTAAAATTATCACAGGCCGTCAAAAGACCCGATACCATCCCCATTAAAAGCAATAAGGAGATTACGTGTATAAGTTTTTTCTGCTGGCTCCAATGGTATAAGCAGAAAGGATTATATTTTTTCATGATATGATTCTTTAAGATTAAAAAGTAAGTTGGATACAGGTGGTATAAACACGCAGAGGCGGTAAATACCCCGAGGATCGAAATTCCGGATCAATCCCTTTATAAGAAGTGATCGTGAATATGTTCTGGCCTTGCAGGCTCAGTTTACAGGTAAGCTTCTTTGTCCAGTTGTGCGGCAAATCGAAAGAAAGCGAAACGTTTTTTAAACGGATATACGAGGCATCGCTGATGGCGGCATCACTTTGGGAAAAGCGCGTACTGGCAGCTCTCAGAGTTGCATTACTATCACTATAGGCTTGGTAAGGACCTGCATCGCCCGGATTTTGCCAATGCTGGATTACCCCAGCGGGTTGATTAACCATGGTACCAGGCATTGATGTTCTGTAGTTTTCATTAAAATTCAACTGCTTGACAAATTGGAAAAGAAAATCCAGCTGTACATTACCATAGCGGAATTGGTTTTGCAATCCTCCGTAGTATTTCGGGCTCAGGTCTTTGATTGTCTTTTTATCATCAGCGGCTGAAAGAATGCCATCACTATTGACATCTTCAAATTGATAAACGCCAGTATTGGCATCCAGTCCGGTGTAATGATACACCTTAACGATATTCACAGGCTGCCCGATAACGTATTGGTTTTTATAGGACGAGGCTTCGAGTCCCGGAAAAGACAACAGTTTATTTTTAGTGCTTGTTAGGTTAAAGTTTGTGGTCCAGCTGAAGTTCTTTTGTTTGATATTCACGGTTTTTAGACTCACCTCCAGTCCGCTGTTTTGTACCTCTGCATCCAGATTAGCCTGCAAGGAGCTAAATCCAGTGGTACCCGGAAGAGGAATACCCACCAATTGATTGGAAGAGCGGTTTTGGAACCAAGCCACGGTAGAAAATATGCGGTCGTTTAGGAATCCTGTCTCCAGTGCCAGTTCTAATTTTCTATTGGTTTCCCAGCCAAAATCAGGATTAAAAAGCCTTGTGGGCTGTATCCCGCCAATGCCCTGATAGGTATAACCCGAAGTACTATAGGTATCTAAATACTGATAATCCCCAATTTGGTCGTTACCGCTGGTTCCATAGCTGGCACGTAATTTCCCAAAGCTGAAAAAGGGCATCTTTTCTTTTATGAAATCTTCTTCACCAAATACCCATGCTGCACCGATAGCGCCAAAGGTGGCGAACTGCCTGCCGGGTCCAAAACGGCTTGATCCATCACGTCTGCCAGTCAGATTCAGAAGGTATTTGCTGTGCCAGTTGAGGTTAACCCTTCCAAAAAAGGCTTGGTATTTGTATACGGTTTCATCACTGTTTAAAATCAAATAGAATGCCGCAGAAGCAGGATTTTCCATCAGGCTGTTACTGGCAAAGCCTTCTGATACACTGACCAATTGATTGCCTTTTTGCTTTTGGAAAGTGCTTCCCGCCAAAACTTCAATTTTTCCTTTGCCTATGGTATGGTTCCAGCCCAATTGTGGCTCTATAATCCATGAACTACGGCCCAAGGTATTTGTAAATACGGAAGAAACTTCACTGCCGAGTCCATAAGCCGGATTGTATATCGTGGAGGGCAATAGATTAAGTTGTTCCTGTCTGAGATCAGTATAGCCTAAACTGGCTTTCGCGATAAATCCTAAACCCAGCTCATATGACAACAATGTATTGGCTAAAAAGTCATAAGTTTCTCCTTTTATTCCTCCCTGCAATTTAGCCAGTGGGTTATCGAAAGTGTTATTCTCCCAATTCAGGTTGCCAGAAGCATCATATAATGTCGGAGCATTGGGTACCAAAGTAAGCGCATCACGTGTAAGGTCAATAGAGGGCAGGGTATTGAACTGCGCGGTATACCCCGTGGTAAAGTTGATTTTGAATTTTTTATTTTCTGATTCGTGGTTAACACTTAGATGTCCATTGGCTTTGATATAGTCAAAATCTCCGCGAAAGACTGTAGTTTCCTTATTGTAATTTCCACTCAGAAGGAATTGGGTTTGCGCCGAACCTCCGGATAGTGAAGACTGAACATTGGTATAAGTCGCGGTACCCCCAATAATTTCTTTCTGCCAGTCTGTATTTCGGGTTTGATCCCAAGTGCCATTGACATCATAAGCATCTGCTGGATAAGTTGTAACACCATCATTGACAAAGGCTTCTCTTCGCATAGCGAGATACACAGGAGTTTTCATCAGATTCATAAAGTGGACAACCTGACCAAATCCATTAGAATAGGTGGTGGTAAATGCTGTTTTGCCTTCTTTCCCTTTTTTAGTGGTAATCAGTACCACACCATTGGCTCCACGTGAGCCATAAATTGCAGTGGCATCTGCATCTTTCAGTACTTCAATGTTGGCAATATCTCCGGGGTTGATACTGTTAAACGGATTGTTCTGACCCGGTATGTTGCCCGAAGTATAGCCGCTGCCGATATCCTGTGAGGAATAAGGAACACCGTCAATAATATATAAAGGATTGTTGCCGTCCAAACGAAGGCTGTTCTGTCCGCGGATTTCGATATTAAAGCCACCGCCGGGCATTCCTGTATTTTGCGTGATGTTCACTCCAGCCATGCGTCCTTGCATAGTAGCCAATACATTGTTGACTGGTTGTTTTTCTATTTCCTTGGAGGTGATTTTTGCAATGCTTCCCGTACGTTCTTTTTCCTTGACGGAATAATAACCAGCGTTTACGGTTACTTCCCTGAGCGTGGTGGTGTCATCCATCATTTTGACATCTATATTCTTGTGGTTTCCCACAAGAATTTCAATTGTTTTATATCCCAGATAGGAAAAAATCAGAACATCGTTTGTTTGTGCCTTGATAGAATATTTCCCATCGAAGTCAGAAACTACGGAGGTTGTAGTCCCTTTTAATTTTATAGTGACACCTGACAAAGGTGTAGTTCCATCAGTAATGGTTCCTGTTATGGTTTGCTGTTGCGAAACGGAAAACTGCAAGGTGTTCCGTGCTAAGGCTGGCGTACAGAAAAGGTAGAAGCTGAAAATGAGCGGATACCAAAGTGCCGCCAACCCTTTATTTAATGAAAAAGTTTTCATAATATTGGGTTAGTTTTATAAGACGTTAGTTTTATTAATTCTGGTCCTTTATACTAGTTTAGCGACATGAGATAGAGGGCCTTTTTTTTGTCTAGTTTCAATTAGGAAGCATACTGAAACCATGACTAATTTTGCATTTTTTTAAAGCCTGCAACTGTAGAATGACTAACTCAAAATGAAAATAGGATAGCGCAGGCATTAAATAGGGCTTTAATCTTTTTTACTTCATTGGCAATCAAGTTTATGGGTTAGGTAATAACTAATTGCGAGACTATGAAATAATGAAGTGTGCTAAGAATAAAGCTGAAAAAATCTGGAATAGAGTCAAAAAAAATGGCATGGAACTCAGCTTACTGCTCTTGAGGTACTGGTATACCCATGCAACAATAAGTGAGCCCACGCCATAAAGCGTGAGCATCTTAACTTATCATCTCGTTGCAAAAATTACCAGTTTTCAAGAGCGAGATTCAAAGCGAATGCTTCAAATATTTTATATGAAGAATCGCAAAAATACAATCCAAATATTGGATTATAAGCAAATATAAAAAATATTTTTGATTTGGGGATATACCCCCAAAAGATTTATTTCAAATAGTACCAACTTGTCTTTCAAATTTTGAATATTTATGAGTACTACAATTGAAGAGTTTTTAAAAGAATTTGGTAAGAGTGTAAAAAGTGAAAGAGAAGCGCGAAAATTCACATTAGAAGATATGGAGTTTCACACAGGAATTGACACTAGTGATTTTAATAAAATAGAGTTAGGTAAAACAAATATTACTTTTAGAACTTTTTTGAAGGTAGCGCAAGGGCTCGAAATCCACCCGAAAGAATTATTAAATTTCGATTTAAAAAATATAGATACTCATAAATAAGATGCCAGTCAGCATCTTATTTTTTTATAACTTTTTTGCTAATGAGGAAAGCCGTAAAGAAATTTTAAAAAACTTTTAATTAATGAATATAAATCATAAAATTGTTCTAATTAAAGTTTATTTTTTGGAGCAAAAGAATTTTGTAAAATGTTGTTTTAATAAATTCATTTTGAATAAAAAAACATTTTATAATCCAGAAAGTCATGTGGGTGATTTACCAATAAGAGTTTTACAGCACAATATAACTTATTGGCTGGAAATAGTCTCTCCGGAATTTTATAAAACATTATTAAATGAAATTCAAAATAATGGTTTACAAAGAGGAATAAAATATCATATTGATAAACAAAAAATCCTGCACGTTGCGAGCGTTAATGCTGCAAGTATAAGTTCCGCAAGGCAAATTAGCACTTATGAAACTTTTAATTCCTACCTATGGTGCATTTGTTATGCCCTGCTTGTCACATTTGATGAAATTATTCAAAAGCCACATTTAAAAGGAAATTACACTGGTTTAATAGATAAAAAAAATAAACAAGTAAACGCCGCTATCGCTGTGTTTAAGTATGGTATGTCCTTAAGGGATAATTATAGCGATTGGGATAAATCAATACCAAACCCTGAAGAATTTGATTGTAAATATACTTACTACGTCGAAAGAGCTAATTCTTTATTTACTTCCGCTATGTTTTTTATATTGAGTCATGAAGTTGGACATAATTATTTTAATCATGTAACATATAATCCGGCCACGGCGGCCCAATCACTTCAGGAAGAATTGGATGCAGACAATTTTGCATTAGAACAAGTTTTAAGTTGCCAAAATAAAGACTTAATTCCTACATTAAAACATGGAGCAGTAGCTGGTATGTGTGCATTATTATTTCTAAGTCCAAAACTTTATAAAGGAGGTACATACCCGGATGCTGATAATAGAATTAGAAATGTTATGGAAAAGCTTAATTTAAAGGATTTAGATTTACAATGGGGTATGGCATCATTAGCATTTAGATTATGGGGCAATTATTTTAAAATTGACTTTGAAACATCAAAAACTTCTGAAAACTATAGCGAGATGTTTTATGAAATCCTTTCAGAAATGAATAAAATAAAAAAAACATAATTTAATAGAGTGAGTTCTTTATGCTCTAAGCTATTTGAAGGATTGAAGAAATAAGCGAAAAATGAAAAAGAAAATTAATATTGAATTATATAAAGAAATATACGCTGAAGAACTTAAAACAAAAATCTATATTGATTCCCAAGTAGGTCTTCCAATGAATTTAATTGTTATATTAATTGGTGTTGGATTATTCTTATTTCAAAAGCATTATTTAAACCATCATCATACTAGTTTAGATAAATTACTACTAATAAGATCTCTTTTTGCTATATTAGGAGGTATGCTAGCGTTTTCGATTATGTATTTAATGAAAATGTATCTTAATGCATTTTATAAATATCAGTATTTACCTATTTCTTCAGATTTGCAAAAAAAAGAGCTTGAATTTATAAATTCTAATAGATTTGAAACTAAAGAGCTGAAAAATAGAGAAATAGGTAAGGTTCAAATTGGCTTTGATAAATATTTACTAGATTGTTACATTAACACTTCTTCTAACAATAGAGTAATAAATGACGAAAGAATGAAGGCTTTTCATTTATGTAAACTTTTTTTAATGATTTCAATATTTTTGATTGCATTAATTGGATTTTTAATAATCCAAAAATAAATGTTTTTAACGTCTTATACTAAAATCCCCAGATTATATTCTTAACAAGATTAACGCAATTTGCGCATAGCGATTCTATTCGGTTGTGAACTTGCAAGGAAAAGTTACTAATGCTTTAGGGATTAAAATTGATGAGCAAATGGATGATATAGGAAACGACAAAGTTGAATTAAATACAAAACTAATGATGCTTTTGCTTAATCCGGTTGGAAAATTTGAGACAGCAAAAGATTGTAAAATTAAAGAGAGTATCATACAAAGAGATTAGCTTTGACTGAGTGAAAAACTACCTACAGAATTCGATTGTCAAATTAATAGAGCCTATCTTTTTAATGCAAAATGGCCTTTTATAATCCTTCCATCCCCTAAAGCAATTGAATACCAGTAATCAGTTGCCGGTAATAACTGACCATTGAATTTGCCATCCCATCCTTGAGTTGATGGGCTAATTTGTTTGATCAATTTTCCAAAACGATCAAATATATCTATTGTTGTAATAGTACTTAATTTGTTGTTCGCTCCTTTAATATTCCAGTAGTCATTATATCCATCTCCATTCGGTGTGAAAAAACTTGGTATTCCTAACACACTGATTTCTTTTTCTGCAATACCACAACCATTCAAATCTTTCACATAAACTGTATAGATTCCAGCCTCAACATTTGTAAACGTATTGGATGCCTGAAAAGTAACATTATCCAAACTATATACATAATTTCCTAGCCCTGAAACAGTAACTACAATAGAATTATGGTTGGATAAATCCGAAACTTGTACATTCATGATAGTCGCCACGTCTGAAGCAACGACAGTAATCGTTCTCGTTCTCGAACAACCTTGGTTATTGAAAACTTCCACAGTATAAATTCCAGCCGTATTTATGGTTAATGTCGGATTGATTTCTCCAACCAAAATAGTCCCGTTTAATTTCCATACATAGGTATAATATGTCGTAGGTGTACCATTCAGAATCCCTGCATCTAAGGTTTTAGTGATGGTTTGTTCGTTACACACCAATTCATCTCCAATCAAACTAATATTAGGTACTGGCTTTACAACAAAAGGAATTACAAAAGAAGCATTACAGTTTGTATTTATTGGATTAATTACTTCAACCCTTACATTTTGGGTTGCCGTCACAAAAGGATTTGGCAATGGGCTTGGTAATGCATTATTATTCTGATCGTAATATTTCACAATCATGCCTATTTGACCATTGAGAATGATAGATTGAAACGTTGACGTATCAAATGCAAACTGTCCGTTCTGTTGTGCAGGATTAGCTTCATCATCGCAAACAGAAGTTAAACTAGTTGGTAGGGGGGAAGCTTCCGGTAAATCATCGACTATAAATTTGATGATGGTCTGGTAATTGCAGCCGGTTGCTGTATTATTTGTTACTACTGCTTTAATGATTTGAGTAGCAGAAACAAAAGGATTTGGCAACGGGCTTGGTAATGGAACATTATTTTGATCAAAATACGTGACGTTTACATTTGTTAAACCATTGAGTAAATTCGTCTGTATATTGGAAGTATCAAAAGCATATTGTCCGTCCTGATCGTCATCGCAATGTTTTAATTCTTGTGGCAAGACAATAGGAATACGCTCTACATTCAGAGTAATATGCTGTCCTAATCCTAAACAATCATTATTAAGTGCACTATCTACACGAATGTAGATATTTTGTGTGTCGGGATAACCAATATTTCGATAATTGGAAGTATCCGTAATCGCATTATTTTCAGCCAAAGCATCAGCCAGGTTTCTATAATAGGTAATAATCAATTGCTGTCCAGCCGGAAAAATATTTTGTATCTGAGTTGTAACACTGCTAAAATCGAATGAAGTAATACCATCAGTATTCGTTCCTAAAACTGCATCATCACATTGCGTAAATGTTCTAGTAAAATTCGGCGGAATTTGTGTGGTAGAAACAATTAGGTTCAATTGGGCGATACGATAACAGCCATTGACATTGCTCACTTTTACAAAAATCACATCATTACTCACAATTTGATTGGTATAGGCTGTAAAATTTGAAATTGGATTGACATTGTTTTGAGCGTTTGAAAGCGTTTTAAAATAAGTAAACGTTTCATTGGCATAATTAGTGGAAATCTTGCTGTTGGCTTCCGTAAGATTGAAAACACTAAAACCATCGATATTATCATCGCATTGTTTCAAATCGACAATCACTGTTATAACCGGCAATGAAAAAACCTGAATCCCAAACGAAGTAGTTGCCATGCAACTAGCATTCGCATTATTAATCACTTTGGCGTAAATCGTTTCTATAGAATTGGTATTCGAATAATTAGCTGGCGTGAGTATTTGGTTTGTTAAAGCCGCATCACGATAATACGTAATGGAAAATTGCGCCGCCGATTGACCGTTCAAAATAGCGACCGCTCTTTGGGTCAAATCAAAAATAACACGTCCGTCATTATCAGTACCAACTGTTGTATTGTCACAAGTAGTTAAAGCAGGAATATTTGCCTGAGTATTAGGTTTTGGCGAATCAAAGACACCAATAGCAAATGTTGTTGTCGCTTTACAATCTCCATTAGCATTGTTAGACACTTCCACAATGATGGTTTGCGACTGATAGGCCGTAGCATTTGTATAATTTACAGGAGTGGCAATGGCTACATTGTTATTGTAATCATTAGTATTGGCAAAATATCTAATCGTGTACTGACTTGAAGTCTGACCGTTTAGGATCGACGCATTTTGCGTGGTCAGATCAAAAGCATATAAGCCGTCATTATTGTTATCGCATATTTTAAGATCTTGTGGCTGTGTTGCTGTTGGGACTTCCGAAACGATAATATCACGGGTTTTGGTATTCATCCCGTTGGGGCTTGTTGCTGTGACTGTAACAGTATAAGTTCCAGCTGTACTGTAAGTGTGATTGGCGATAATATTATTACTTGTAGGTGTACTGTCTCCAAAATCCCATGTAGCACTTATTACCGTTTGGTTCGTATTTAATGCAAATTGAGTGTTTTGTCCTACACAAGCATTATCAAATTGAATAGTTGGGTTGAAAAAAAAAGATTGATTAAAAGAAGGCAGGCCTCCCTCACTAATTTTCCCTCCTAAGTCTATCGAATTTAGCTGAAAATTACAGCCTAATCCAACAATGTCAGGGTTATTAATCACACTTAATTTAGTTTGATTATATATTGCCAAGTAAATCTTTCCATCAGGACCCAATTGCAATTGACCTGGAAATAAAGTTCCGTTATATAATTCCAATTTAGAGGCAGATATATTGGAGGCTAACAAATCAAATTGATAAACCTTATGAAAAGCATTTGTAATGTACAAAACTGATTCATTTGGAGAAAATTGGGCTCCATATAATTCCCAAGGCTCTGATAATAATGTTTGAGCATTAGATACTAATCCTGTATTATTATTAAAATCGAAAAGTTGGACAAAATCTGTAACACTTGTTAAAACTAGTTTAGAACCGCTTGGTGCTATTTTAATATTTGCAGCAGCATCGAATCCTGAACCTGAAACAACCTGACCTACATTAGAAATTACTGGTGTTAGATTTAATCCTGCTGAAGTTAGTGAATATGTTCTAAATTCATTAGTATTAAAACCATGTATTACAATCAGAAAATCAATACCATTAGCGTGCTTTGTCACTCCCAAACCTTCTAATGTCGGAGTATAAATAGGTATGTTTTTATCTGAAGTAATTGCCCCCAGACCTCCATCTAAAGTTAGGTCGATGATAGAATACCTTAATCCGTTAGCATGCCCTTCATAATCTACTGTGAAAACATAAAATAATGTGGAAGAGCCTGGTTTAGGGACTATAGTTGCTGATTGTTCTGTTGAGCTATGCCCCATCAATCCAGTTCCGTTGAGCATAATCTGATGGTTTTTGTTGTACACTGTAACGCCATCGGTGTAAAACAATAACTGTCCTGCAGCATTTGATAATGTAGCACAACCTTCATCTGTATTCAATTGGCCATTTGTTAATGCAACCGGACTGCCACTGTTAAAATCCAATCCGGCATGATTCCCGAAATACCAGATATTAGCTTCCCCTTGGGAGAAAGCCGTTAATGATACTAAAAGAAATAGGAATCCTAATTTAAATTTCATTTTTGAAAGAATATAACCACAAAACTATGCAATATATCGTGAAATTAAATTTATTTCGTCAATATTAAAGCTTTGGCTCCATCTCCTACAATGCTGCCAAAATAAATCACATTATCATATTCAATTTTCATGGTTGTGGGCGTCAAATAAATAATTCTGCCGTTGTCAAAATCTTCAAAGCAACTTTTTATGGTAATCCCATTAAGGTAAAAGTCGATACAGTCTGTAGTTCCCTCATCGCAGTCACTAAAAAATCGATGTTTTGTAATTTTACGATACGTAAAAATATCTGCATAATCTCGCTTACCTGAGCAAGAAGAAACATAAGGATCAGTGGTTCCGTTTGGCCTTACAATACTGGTATAATACCATCTACCCGCTATGTTAGTGTAATTAGGTGTTAATTGTTGTTCTACAGGATTTGATACATTGTTATCATCATTTTTGCTACAAGAAAGCAGGGATAATGTAAGTGTTACTATAATAATTACTTTTTTCATTAAATTTTTGTTTATTTTTCTTTTCAGCAGAATATATGTAATAGCTTAAGCAATCAATCAATAATCTGGAATCATTTAATTATCTATTTTTTATAAAAATACCTCCATCTGTTTCCTTCTTTAATACTATCCAGTGTATTTAACTCAGGATATTTATAATAATTAGGAAGCTTTAGCTCATTTGGTCCTTTTTTAAAATTTAATTGATTAGTAATGATTGTACCATTTACTATTGCTTTATGTATTGAATTATATTTTTTAATGTCAAATTCAATGAAAAGTCCTGAATTTAAATTCTCCATAAAAAACAATCCATTATTTTTATTTAAGAAATAGTAACAACTGGAACCATGATTATTTTTAGGTTGATAAAAATATTTGTCAACAACTATGAAAGATCCATTTAAATCTAAACGTTTTGTGTCGATTTTTTTCAAAAGAACATTGTTTAAGAAGATATTATTATTGTTTAATTTTAGTGAGTCAATACTACCATCTATCTTATTTAAATTATAAATAAAAAATTTAGAATTGTCTTTGGTTACAATTTTCATTTTTATTTCATTTTTATCAATCCCTTTATTTTGCAAATTATAAGTTCTTGAATGTATTCTATATTCTTTAAAATTCTCTTTTTCTTTTTGTTTACAAGAAAAAATTAATATAATTGAAATTAGAGTTAGTACGTTTTTCATAATTTATTTTATTTAATTCCTAAAATATTTAATGCACTTTGTAAACCCGAAATATAATAACTTGAATTACCTTGATAAAAGGAGAAACCAAATTGATCTGCAAAAGAATAAGCAAAAACTTCATCTAATGCCATTGTTTTAGTCCAATTATTGCGCATCAAGCTATAATTTTTTGCCATTAAGCCTGTATATCTACTGTAACAATGTCCTAATTCGTGAACAATGGTTCCGGCTAAGTATTTATAAGATTGAAATGAATTTCTATAAACAATTGTAAACATATCTTTAGATCCAGTGTAATATTCTCCACTGCAATTAGCTGACGTTGTTGTATATGCATCTTGACCACTTTCAGGGGAGCATCCGCCTGCATTACTTACAAAGTTATCATCATATGTGAATCTTGAGTTACCTGAATTATGATGCATATTATTTAGTGTAGGTGTACTCATTATATCATCAATTGTCTCTTGGCCAGTTGGGGCGGGGTCATTAATATTACCGTATTTAGCTCTTAATTCTTTATTAATTTTACGTACTAATCTCTTATTTGGATCACTATGCATAAAATGATTTAACCCACTCACCACCAATCCTGTAACAGCACCTTGCCAAAAATTACCACCTGTCAATGCTGCAGCTGCACCTCCGCTAATGGTCCCAAAAACAATCATGCTAGCACCACTGTTTCCAGCAATACCTCCAAATCCTGAACCTGCTATTGAATTGCCATCCGTGTCATAACTGCTTCCACCGGCCCACATACTGCTGGCAATACTACTAATACTTCCAGAAGCAAAACCATTCCAGAAATTACTTCCTGTAATGGAGTACATACTTCCTTGAAATAATCCATGTGCCAATGCCTCGACTCCGGCCCTAACCCAAAAATTGCCTATGGTTGACGTAGCGGAACCAATACCATAAGTCACTGCACCACTCACAGATCCCACCACCACATTATAAGCCAATCCCGGAAAAGTAATAGCCGTATGATTAATTGCACAAGAAGTCAAATAACTTATTACAGCAATTGTCGCAGCTGCAACCGCAGCTCCAAGCATTGTAAATTCTTCACCTGATCTATCATTATATTTTAACGGATTGTTTAAACAGTACGAATATCGGTTAAAATTTTGCGTATTATACTGATCTTGTACATAATTATCCGGTTGTAAAAAACGGTGCAATTTAGGATCATACAAACGTCCGTTCATGTGAACAAGCCCCACACCCTCTAAATGCTGGTGTCCTGTATAACCTCTATCAAAAAACGTAAGTTTATTCAGATTATTGCCTGCGCCATCCTGTACTTTGGCAATAGCGCCCCAAGGATCGAACAATCGTTTTTCAATTACAGCTCCTGCAGCATTGGTAACAGCCATTATACTTCCCTGATAGTCACGGTGCAGGTAAAAATAATTTTGCGTTGTACCGTCACTTTTAACCAACATAGGTGCAGAATATGCATCACCTCCTATATAAGTAATAAACTCCACACTTGTAGGTGTAGTGGTGTTTCCTGCAGCAAAAGTAGCTTTTATTTCCATAGTACCGTCACCGCTATAATATTGACGATAAGGCCTGGTTAGTTTATCAGTATTGGTATTGCCATAATACATGATATTGCGTTGTTGCATAGCATTGTAACCAAAGCTTATTTTATCCACTCCTTGATCTTCAATTTGAAGAGGTGCTTTAAAAACATTGTAACTGATGGTTTGCAATGGTTTTGCACCATAATAAGTATTAGCATCCGCTGTTGTTAATACGGAAGTATTCTGATATGGACTTGCTGCATTAGTATATTGGTATTGCCCTAAAGCATTATTCGTTATTTTACCTCTATCGTCATATGTTTGACTGTAAACAGGTAAAGCATCTATTTTTAAATTATCAATATAGAATGTTGTATTAGGCGGTGTTGATCCTCCTCCATTAGAGCCTAAAGGACTTTCTTCGTCCACTACAAATTTTAGAGTAAATTTAGGATTGGAAACAAAATTACTCGCTGTATAAGTAGCATCAAAAGCACCATTATTTACGGTTCCAAATGGGATTTCTACATAATTAGAAGCATCTAACGGATCAGTTTCAACCATAACCGCATCAACAATTACACCAGTAGTTCCTGTTTTATTTGTTATATCTGCTTTTACACGTAATTTATTACCCGGAGTTATAGTAAAAGTAGTTAACGGTTTTTTTGCCGCTACAAAGGTGTTCTTTAAGATTACTTTCATAGTTCCGGTAACATTGGTTACCGATCCTTCAGTAGCAGTCCCAGTGAAAGTAAAGCCTTCAGTAGTCGTATTAAAAGGCAAAGTCAATACATTTTGAGAATTCCCTTCCCATGCAACCAATCGGTCTAAACTATCGTAAGTGAAATTTTCCTTAACATCAAACATACTGTTGTAACGACTCATCAGATTACCCAATACAGGTTCAAAAACATTGTCTAAAGTCATTACATTAGTACTACTCAAAAGATGCTTGTTTTGCGAGACATAACCATACGCATCATACGTATTGGTAATTTCTATTCCATTCCCCAATGAAGCTCCTGTAAGCTGCCCTCTAGCATTAACGGTATTGGCTTGCCATTTCATTACGGTACCATCTTGCATTTGCCATTCAGCGCCATTCTTATAAACGTGAGTAATGGTTTTGCTACTTGATTTACTGTGGGCAGAAGCTGTTAATTTTTCGGTATTTACCCTTCCAAACACATCAAAAGTAAGTTCTTTTGTAAAAGTCGCATAAGGCAATGTTTCAATCGTTTTATTAAGCTGCTTGGTAGTAGCATCATAACTGTAATCATAAGTACTGTTTCCGTCAACTGGATTGGTTACGGCAATTTTGGTTACCCATTTGTTCGTAACATCATAAGTATAAACACTAGTGATGTTGGTATTCGTACTATTCACGTCGACATTAGTAGTTCCAGGCGAATAAGCCAAAACCGTTTTTTTCGAAACTTTCCCAACTGCGTCTATATCATAAGTCGTTATTCCTTTAGGTGTGCTTTCAGATATCGTTTCACCAAAAGCATTATACAAATAATCGTAAGTGCCTGCTGAAGAATCGATTAATTTCTTTTTTCTTCCCCAGTTGTCATATTGCATCTCAATAGTAACTCCTGCATAATCAGAGATTAACAAATTACCTCTTGCATCGTATTTATAAGTAATAGTTCCTCCCGGACTATCCGTTGCAGAGATAACCAGACCATTTGCATTATTGGTTTTTTCCTTAACCATTGTCCCATCATTTACATTAACAGTCAGGCCAGTATAAGTAGTATTGATTACTTTTCCTGTAAACGCTGTCGTTTTTATTGGTCTGGAATAATCATCATATTCGTAAGTGGTCCATTGTGTTGGTGATCCGGTTGAAAAATAAGGTTCACTATCTCTTATTTTTTTACCTAAATAATCATACTCTGTATTAACATACACCCAATCCCCATTCACATTTTTACTTCCTTTTCTGATTATTCTGGCCAAAGCATCACTGTCAACAATACTACTGCTACCATCATCACCTGTCTGTGTTGTAGTATAAATATTATTAGCTCTAGCATAAGTATAATTCACACTTTTCCCTAAAAAGTCAGTAACTTTGGTTCTTTTACCCCAAGTGTCATAAACACTTGTCGTGACTTGTCCAAAAGGATTTTGTTGTGTTAAAACAACCCCATACAAACTATCATAAGTCAAATTGGTTGTTACCAATAATTCAGGGTCTGTAATAGTTTTGACAAAACGGTTTGTAGTATCATATGTATAAGAAGTACTTCGGTCAGAAGCAGCTGCCGACCCAGTAAATCCTGTAGCGCTAATCGTCTTCTTTTGCAGTAATCCGTTAGGGAAATAATCAAATTTTTCAATTAATGTTTCTGTAGAACCATTGGCAGTCTTCTCTGTTCTGGTTACATTCCCATTTGTGTAAAAATATTTTTCTTTACTGGTTTTAATATCAGAACTTCCAACAGTATTCACATAGACCGTTGATGTTGTATTTACTTCGTTTGGACGACCTATATAATAACCACTGCCTGTACCTGACGTAACATTGTCATAACTCGTCACTGTTGTAGTACTGCCTTGCAATGTTGTCCCTAATAGATTATTCATCGTTACGCTTAATGGCAACAGATAATCTGTGGAATACGAATTATAGACTTTTTGTGAAACAACATTGGTCAAATAATCCGTAGCCGTTTGCGTGTTAAGTAAAATATAATACGGGAAAGTATTGGCTGGCGATTCGGTATATGTATTCTCTGTTTTACTCAATAAACCGGAAGTATAACCCGTCTCAAAAGCAAAATTGGAACTGTTTAGCAATTGATTCCAAGTTCTTACAATTGCTCCTCTTTGTGTGGGTTTGGTTTCTACAAGACTCCATATCCTTTTATCTGAATCGTTCTTAAACCAGCTGCTTCGTGCTGATCCCTTAAAACCAAGAGCTCCAATACCGTTAAGGTTGAATGACAATCCACGGTATTTAAAATCCTGCTTTTTAACTACACCTAATGACGTGTTTTTTAATTGGGATACCAGTTTATTAGAAGACAATTGCTTTAATTCAACTAGAGGATATTCTAACTCATCTCCTGAGGAATAAAAACCATTCAATGTTCCATAACCATTTGTACCATCTGAAGGAACCATATCACTATAAGTGATATCATCTACAATAGCACCGCCTGACTGAGTTACCTTAGTTATAAGGTTATCTTGTGAATAATCTTTTTTGAAATCTACATAAGTTACTGTTTTATCATAAGAAGTTCCGGTATGATAACGAATGATTAATAAATCACTATCCATGCCCGGAAATTTAAGACTACTTCCTAAGGCTATTGGTCGTGAGTTATCGTCATTATCGTGAGTAGAAGGAGAGGTATAGTCATAGGTAAAACCTCCATTATAACCAATAGTATTGATATAAGTAGCCACCGTCCAAGAAGTATCCAAATCTTTTGGATCCCAAAAAGGGTGGTATTGCCAAACGTTTGTCCAAACCCTTACCAGATCAGACTTTCCATCTTTATTAACATCCATGGCAAAATAACTGCTCGTCTGTACTTGCGTTGCATAATCGCTACCTGTACTTGGTCTGTAAGGAGCAATGTTAAAGGATTCTTTCGCAAAATAAACCCCTCCAGCCGGATTCGGATTGCTGTAATAAATATGCCACGTACTGCATGTATCACAACCGTTACCATCTGCATCTGGCAGCATAATATCGGGTTTCCCATCTCCATTATAATCCCCAAAAAGCATTTGCTTTGTCGGAGAATAAGCATCTATTGTGCCCTGACCAATAATTTCCATTTCAACCCAAGGAGAGACTGTTAATTGTTTAAAAGACACTATCTTATAAGAACCATTATTATTAACAACGAAAACATCAGCCTTTCCGTCAGAATTCATATCCATCACAATACGTTTATCTCCATCTAAATATAAATTAGGATTGCCCAAACTGCAATTACCACTAGTATTAATGGTATTGGAAACGTTCGGATTTAAGTCAATTAAACGCACTTCTTTATATCCTGGTTCAATAACATGAGTTAAAACACAAGGATTTGGATCTGGATTGCCTGTTTTTCCCCCTGTAGCAGCTTCACCATAAAAATCATATTCATTGCGTGCTAAAATTAGCACCTCCGACAATCCATCTCCATTAAAATCACCTTCCAAGTATTGATTAGAGTATTTTACCGTAGGTGATGGTGATGGTGTAGTTTGTGGTTGGAATTCACATCCATATACATAGTTACTTGCATTATCAAACGGGATATTCTTAGTGTAATCCAATACTACTGCATTTGAATTGTTAAGATTATGAACCTTAAATGCAATATTCGTTATTGTTTCGTCTGCATAAACTATAGATTGCTTTTGATTTACTTTATTATTTGATAAAGTAATGGCCGTCATTTTTTGTCGGGTCGGGCTTGAAAAAGGCAAACTGCAAACATTTCCAGCCGTGCCTTGAAACAATTTCGTATAAACTTGATTGTTCGATATAAAATCTACATTTCCATCACCATCAAAATCTCCCGACATTTCAGGAGGGGTTGTTGGATCCAAATAATTAGTAAATGCTGTTACATTTTCAGTAACATCGTTTGGAGTTGTATTATAATTAAATTGAATAGGGTTAGCTCCCTCCCCAGCACCATTAAATTCCTGTAGTTGACTAACACGTTGATATCCTAATCCATCGGCAACATGAGTCAACTGGTATTTTCTAAAAAGTAAGTTATTGGTAAATACTTCTACCTTATCCAAAATCTCCACTTTCTCTATCTTTACTCCTTTAATATATGCTGATTCTTTTTGGGCAGCCAATTTATAAGTGAAAACTATTTTGTTAAGAGCTGTTGGATTGGTTGTGGTATTACCGCTAAAATCAATTTGTGTAATACATAAACTTTTAGAATAGGGCTTTGTGTAATTATAATTGATAAAATTACCATTAGTATCTTCATATCGTACAATGTAATAGGCTGTAAGATCACTAGCAGCTGCACCAGCATAATTACCATACCATGCTCTAGAGCCATCAGGAGAAGTGACAATAAAATACATTGTCGACCCGCTGCCTTTTAATTCCACTTTTGTATTGCTCTGCACTTCCGTTTCATATTGCGAACCGTCAGACCAATAGGCTCCAGTGTTCGGTTTTAGCAACAAACGCTGGCCATCAAGTGCTAATTTATCATCGGCGTCAAAATCTACTCCGTCTCTAAATCCATCAATATCTTTACGTGTTGATATACGGGCGATATTGGTAATACTATTAATATTCCAACCTTGTCCTGCAATGCCTCCATTCTGTCCACTGGTATAGACTAAATTGATGATAGGTCCAACATCTTTAATGCTTGGTGGCAATGCAATTGGTAACGTATAGGTAGCTTGTCCTGAACTGGATATATCTAGTTTACCTTGAGTATCGTGGAAATTTTGTGAAAAAAGTGCATTAGTCACTAATGTAACTATAAGTAATAGGCGTAGTTTCATGGATTTACTGCTTAATAATTTTAATAGTCTTTTCATCTCCTTTACTATATGTCAATTCTAAAATATAGACCCCATTTGGGTATTCAAGAAAAGGCACTGTTTGCTTATCAACTGTATTTAAATGTTCATAAGACTTTAGTAATGAACCATTCAAATTATAGATCCTGATGCTTGATATTGAATTAACATTTGAAATCTCCCACTTTAAAAAAAGTTCTTCTTTTACAGGATTAGGGTAATAGGAAAAATTATCTTCTGGTAAAAATTTCTGTAAATCCTCTTCTTTCAAATCTGCTATCTCTTTTGGAGCTATATTTGAATTTTTAGCTAAACAGTTTAGACACCATTCTCTTGATGTTTGATTCCCAGCTCCATCATACTCGAAATGGATTTTTTGTTGTTGCTGAGCATTAGAAATACAGCTCACTAGAAAAAATAGTAGAGTAATAATTTTATTCATTCTGATTTGGGGTTTAATTCGACCGCAAAAGTAGAGTTTAGTGTAAAATTTAAGTAAGGTTTTTCCTCATCATTTGTTAAATTTATCTAATTTGAGAAATGATAAGATGCTGTTTGTAGGTGTTTTAGTACAATTATGCAAAGAATTTCTAGTGAATCCTTCAACTATTATTTTCTACTGATTATTCTATTGGTAATAATAGAATAGGAGAAGAGTAAACATTTGGGATGCCAATCTAGAAGTTGTTGATCGTTTTTATGTATTTTAACTAATCAATCTTCATATCCTCAGTATATAGACGTGACATTTTACAATCAGTAAATGATATAATTATGAAAATTTATTATCTAAATTTTTAGTTTTGACTAGATGTTTGTTTCCTGCTTCTTTCAAACTCAAAGGAAGTTTTCCCATCCTTAGCAAGCACTATATAAGCATCGAATTTTTTTCCTGACCTGCTCTTCATTCCTTTTATAAAGGAGGTTCTTCCATTAGTGATTAAATTCGTCAGATTATCTAAACTTAATTGAACTCCGCAAACATTACGAAATTGTACCCATTTACAGCTATCATTCGGACATTTGACGAGTATGTCTTTGATGAGTAATTGGTGGCTTTCACATTTAGGACAAGTAAGAACAGGTAAGTTTTCAAGGATTATAGATGTAGAAAGAAGCTCATCTGTTATAGAAACTACATAATCTTCAATTTCTTTTTGAAATATTCCAGCTTGTTCTTGGTTATTTTCTATTTTCTGCAAAGTGACTTCCCATTGAGCGGTCATAGCAACATCGGCTATCTTCTTATCTTTTATTAGTTCATAAACCTTTAATCCTTTTTCTGTAGGCATAAGAGATTTGTTTTTGCGTAGAATATAATCTCTAACAAAAAGTGTTTCTATAATTGCGGCTCTTGTAGCCGGCGTACCTATGCCAATATTCAATATTGCCTTTCTTTCTTCTTCACATTCAATTTTCTTTCCGGCTGATTCCATCGCCGATAGAAGTCCTGCTTCTGTATATAAAACAGGAGGGGTGGTTTTCTTCTCTAAAACAGTTACTTCTTTAATTTTAAGTTCATCTCCAACTCTTAGTTGTGGGAGATCTTGGATATATTCAGTATCCTCATTCAAAAAATGGCCTTTAATGCCACGCCATCCTGCTTGTAAAACTTTAAAACCTTTAGCAGAGAAATCATAATGTAAAATTTGTAATGTTATGTCAGCTATTTCTTTTAAGCAAGGATCAGAAACCGATTCCAATAGGCGTAATGCAATCATATTGTAAATAGCATTTTCTTTAGTGGATAATGCTGAGGGGATTTTATCTGCGATAAGTAGTCCATGATGGTCAGTTACTTTGATGTCGTTAACAATGCGTTTACTCAATCGTCCCAGTTTTATTGTAGACATAACATCTTTATAAGAAGTACTTGTTTCTAATATTCTTATGAGATTGGGAATTTCATCCCAGATATCTTCTGGAATATATTTGCTTCCTGTTCGTGGATAAGTAATGAATTTTTTCTCGTATAAATTCTGAGCAATTGTAAGAGTTTCATTTGCAGAAAGGTTTAGCTTTTTATTCGCTTCTTTTTGTAAACCAGTCAGATCAAACAGTAGGGGTGGCTGTTCAGTAATAGTTTTGTTTTCTATAGAAGAAACAGTACCTATTCTGTTTCTCTCGATGGATTTTAAAACAGCCCCAGTTTGTTTCTTATCATCCCATTTGTTTTTAGAAAGGCTCTTGAAATTAATAAATTCTTTCTGATGATTTAGTTGAAGTTGCCAGTAGGTCTTAGCTATAAAATCGCTGTTTTCCAGATACCGTTGGCAAATTAGAGCTAATGTTGGTGTTTGTACCCTTCCCAAAGTGTAAATGCCACTTCCTGCTGCAATAGTAAGTGCCTGAGATGCATTAATTCCTACTAACCAATCGGCACGACTTCTTGCTTGTGCAGCTTGATATAGACTATCGAAATCACTGCCCGCTTTTAAATTTTCAAATCCATGTTTTATGGCTTTTTCAGTCAAGGAACTAATCCATAAACGTTGGAAGGGCTTTTTGCAGTTTAAATATTCATAGATATATCGAAAGATTAATTCTCCTTCACGGCCAGCATCCGTGGCTACGATAATACTATCACATTTCTCTATGACCAGTTCGATGATTTTTAGTTGTTTTAAAGCACCCACATCAGCAACATTGTCTTTTTTTATTTTGCGAATCTTTAATAAAAAGGGATCGGGTAGGATGGGTAGGGATTCTTTTTGAAATCCCGAAATCCCATAATCCTCTGGTGTAGCCAATCCAACCAAATGCCCTAAGGCCCATGTAACACAATACCCATTTCCTGTTAAAAAGCCGTCTTCTTTTTGTGATGCACCTAATATCGAGGCTATCTCACGAGCCACGCTGGGTTTCTCTGCAATTACTGCTTTCATATCTCAATGTTTTTTAGAGCTACATTTTTCTGCCTTTGCTCTTGGTTGGTGTATTGTCTTGTTCCTGTTCTTCCTGTTGTTTTTTGCTGTCAGGCTCTTTTTGTCCGGACTTTAAAGGCTCTTTAATATTCTTGGTAACTTCATTGGTTTTACCTTCCGAATTGACTGCTGTTTGGGTTTTATGTTCTTCAGTCGGCTGAACCTTTGCACTATTAGGATTACTAAATGAAAAACCAACTTTAGCGGTATCTTTATTGAAAGTTAGATATCCTTTGTATTCTTTACCTTGTTTATCTACCAAACTATCTACATAAATGGTTTTTCCCTCCTTGAATTGTTCATACTGCTGCTCACTGAGCTCTTTTCCTCGAATGGTTCTTGGAACTTCCAGATTCTGTACCTGATAATTGTTTTGAGTTTGACTATTAGGATTTGTTCTGTCAAATTGGAATTCAACATATCGTTTGTCTGCATTGAATTGAACAGTGGCATTAAATGGTTCTCCTTTCTTAGAGATCATGCCTTCAATGTAGAGTGGTTTACCATTCATTAGTGTTTGCTTCTGTTGCTCGTCGAGTTTAACTCCTTTGATTTCATCTGGTATTTTTATCTTATCAACACGCAGTGCTACCAATTCATTAGTGAGCCTATCTATGCTAATGATTGAAGGAGCCTGTTCATTAGTTTTGAGAATAGTAAGATCAACGACACGTCCCATATTACCTGTTTTAAGCAGATTTTCTTTGTCTTCTTTGCTGAATTCATGCCCAAAAAAAGGAAAATTTAATTGTGGTTCTTTTCGTATGCCGTGAATTGCCATAACGACTTTTCCATCCTCAGAAGTTTGAAGTGATAAGCGGGCATCTAATCTGGTAATGGCTGTTCCTAAATTAAGGCTGATAGGCACCAGTTCATTGGTTTTGTATCCTTTTAACAAAGGATCTAAAAGATTCATTTTTTCTAATTTTTCTTTATTTAAACCAAGATTAGCCATAGTGTCCCAATCAATTTCTTCTGGTTTGAAACGATATTCGCTTACTTCTGTTGTTGTTTGTGCTGTTTCCATAGTATCTGCATTTTCTTTTTTATTGTCTTTTTGTAATTCTAGTTTAACTTCATGTTCGTTCAAAATTTTTTCGCCATCAGGTTTGGGATTATCCACTTGCTTTTGCATCTTTTTTGCCATATCAATAGCTAAGAGTTTCGGTACTTTGAAGAAGCTAAAACGAGTTGGGTTTTGTAGTTGGCTCATGAAATTGGAAAAAAAATTAGAAAAAAGATCTCCATGTTTATCTACTTTCATAAATTGATTTTGATTTTTTTTATCAGCAGAAACTGTTTCCAATTCACCATTTTTATCAATACCTTTTACAGCCTCGATTTTCATTTTTTCCCTATCAAATACTAGAAGAATATCTGTTAATTGTTCCGGAGATTCCTGTGTGGCTTTATTTTGTTCACTCATAACTTATTATTTCTATTTAACATTATTAAGTATCGAAATTAAATGAAGACTGCACGTTTAAATATTTCAGGACCTAATCAGGCATTATTTGTCTAGGATTGTCTTTATTTCTTTGCAGATGCAGAAAAACTTTCACGGATAAACTGGTTTACGTCTGATAGTTTATAATATAACTTACCACTAATAGTATAATAAGGAAGTTTTCCAGAGGAGCGGTAGCGTTGTAAAGAACGGGCACTTACTTTAAGTATCATAAAGAGATCTTGATTGTCCAGCAATTCTTCCCCATCAATAGAACTCTTTTGTTTTTGGGAATTATTAAAACTTTCACTAAGTATATCAAAGCGATTCATTATGCGTTCCATCCATGCTAAAAATTCCATTCTGTCGATATTCATATAGATATGTTTTATCAATTAGTATTTTTCGATTAATGATCTATGCAAAATTGGAAGCTATATTTGGTAATTTATGCCAAGTTTAACCAATTGAGAATCGCGATTTTGGAAATTTTCTGAAAATAAATATTTCCTTATTGTTGCACACTTTTTTGTCTTTTAGCATTAAAGCAAATCGGATTGTTACGCTATTTGCCAATGGGTAGGCGTGGGCAGATATTAAAAAAGCAGTGTACTAAAACACTGCCTTTATGAGAGAAAATTTTAATTATTATAAATCTTTATCCATATACTGCTCTAAAGAAGATTTGAGCTGCTCTAAAAATAAAGTGCGATTACCAGCGCGATCTTTCATACGATGAAAGGCGTGATGGATGTCACCCAATTGAATTCGGAATAGAAGTTGAAAAACTAAACTAATTTTTCGGACTCCAATCTTGCCGTTAGAAATCGCGCCCGATACATATAGGGCATAAATCAATTCTATTAAAGCATTTTTAGATTCAGTCCAAAAAACATCTTTAGTAGACTCAGCATTTTGTAAAATCGCATCAGGCTTATCAACTGGATTTATTTTGATAATTAAATAATTATAAAGTAATTCATCTGCTATAATACGGGAAACCTTGTAATCATAATAAGTAGAAAATTGAGTATCAACTTCAAATATAAAACTGTTCAGACCTGTATTAAGATTGATTTTTCCTAACTTAAAAAAATCACGGTCCCTGTCGGTTCTTCCTGAGCGGTAATATCGGTAAAAATCAGAATTACAAATATGCTCTTTATATTCATTTTTTAGCTGCTGTAATTCGCCAGAAAAATATTTGTAATACATCTTTCCGCTACTTACAGGACAAGAAGTCTCTATGCGATATACTTTGTTGTAATAGATTAACTTTCCAAGAATTTGGGGTTTTATAATTCTGAAAAATTCTATTTCCTCATTTTCCTCAGTAAAATGATGCTCTAGAACATCCTTTTTAATACGTGTCAATAAATCCTGGAGGAAAACAATCATACGATAGGATTCATCAATAACATGAACCGATTCCAAACTAATTTCCTGTTCTTTTTTCAGAATACTGTAGAGGGCATCTTTGTAAGTGGACTGCATCAACATATTAGACAATAAAGCGAAATAAGGAATCCATTTATGTATTTCATTGTATAATAGATTTTGAATCTTTAATTGGGTTGATTATTTAAGTTTCAAGTTTAATCTGTATTCAGAGGGAGACATGGAAGTATTTTTTTTAAAAAAATTGCTAAAAGATGAGGAATTACTAAAATGTAATTCCTCAATAATCTGTAAAATCGTTAAATCTCCATTTCGAAGTAAAATTTTAGATTCTAACACAATTGCTTCATTAATAAATTGCTTAATTGTTTTATTAGTTACTTGCTTAACTATTTTACTAAGATGGCCAGGAGAAATATGCAAAGCGTCAGAATAAAATTTTACGCTATGCTCTCTTGTACAATGTGTATTCAAAATTTCTAAAAAACGAAAAATCAATATTTCTTTTCTGGAATGCTTTGTTTTTAAATTAAAGAAATTTTCATTGTATATTCCTGCCAGTACATATAGCAAAAGATTGAAACTCAAAAGCTGTATTTCACTATAAAACATATACTCCCTTATTTTATAGTTCTCATTCCCTAATAACAAAAATAAATCGTTAAGTAAAAGAGAATCATTATCTCTTAGAACGACTTTTTTAGGGGATTTTGTGATGAAAAATTCAAAGAATCCAATGTTAGGTTTTGTTATAGTGTTCTTAAAGATAAACTCCGAAGTAAAAAAAAGTAAAGAAGCCTCCAGGTCATCACAAATTTGTAAAATCTCGAGAGAAATTCCGACAGGAATTACAAGAAGTTCTTTAGTTTGTATGCAAAACTCAATTTGATTAATCCGTACAGTTATAGATCCTGAATTGACTATTATAACTGAAAAGCAGTTACTATGAACTAGTTCCTCTATTACAATTTTAGAGCTAAACTTTTCAAGAGTAATAACTTCAAATTCTAAGCAGGAATGTGGTATTTTTTTTCTTATCAAAACATTAAATTTTAAATAATTTTAGTGAAGATTTGCAGTGAAAATTTTGGATTCTTATCTAAAAACCCTCACTCATCAGCGTATAAAGCAATGAAATGCTAATAAATAATAAACTCGCAAGATTAGATGCCAGCAGTAAAAATGCTAATGGTCGTGTCCGGTTACTTATAGCTTTATCTATAGCCAAATAACTGATCATTTCATCATAACTAAACAAGTCGATAATGAAGTAAAGTGCAGTAAGATTGATTAGAATCAAAAACAAGCAAAAGATAATAGTAATCCTTTTTTCGTTTTTTTGAGTGATGTACATGGTTAGTCTTTCTAAAAGTTATTTTGAACATTTCCGGCCAGCAAAGCCATTCTTACCATCAAAAAAGTCAAATCATCAGTGACGATAAACATATCATCTTTATTACCAACGGAAGTTTCCCAGTCCTTGTCCTTCCGTTTTCTTTCGTAAAAAAGTAAAGTCTTCGCGATTAGGGATGTATTTAGTATTAAATCCTTATCGGCTGTGGTATATGTAGTATTTGCTTGAATAGTAGATTCATACAATCCTATTGAATTAATCATACTATCATAATTACCGTTACTAAATAGCATTACATTTTCAATAAAATTCTGAAGTGAATTTTTTGCTGCTAATGACATGGAAGAATCCTCAACGCTTAATTCAAATATGCCTTTTGATTGACTTATTACTTCTCTGATTTTATCAATAGATGAATTGGTGACATTTATATCACCGCTAACTAATATCGCTGTTACAGTTCCTGTAGATTGTATTGCTTGATTAACAGTAACAATAGATTGAGCATCAAAATTGCTTTCATCATAAAATGTTGCTAACAAACTGTTAATTTCATTTACAGGTAAAATTTTATCTTCTGTAGTTTTTGGACCTAGTGTTTTAAATTTAGACGTTTTAGAGTTTTTAGAAATTGCATCAATTTCTTTATATTCTTCTTCAGTTGTACAAGAAATTAGTAGAATAGGAAAAATGAGCATACATAATAATGATTTTTTCATGATTAGATTTGTTAAATGTGATCGGCGTTTTTTGCCAATTCATTTTACCCGGGTCAGCAGAATTTTTATTTAGCACTTTGCTAAACTTTTTTGCTTTTGAATTCGAAGTAAAACTAAAAGTCTGGTTTTAGTCTTACAACACAACTGTTGTGGGTTTTCGGAAAAAATGGTATGGATTTTCCGAAAATCCATACTTGATTTTTACAAAAAAAACATACCTCATACCAATAGTTTATATTACATTTGGCTTAGATTTTTCCTTACATTATAAAAGTTTCCCCCACTTTTATTTAAGAATGATTTTTATAAAAAAAAGTGTTCTAATTTTATCTTAGCCTATGATCAAAAAACATTTGTTCGTAATATTCCTTTGCTTTGGAAATATGGTTTCTGCCCAAAAAAGCACCTTTAAAATTCCAGATACACTACTACAGAAAGATTATGATTATCTTTTTGAACGAGTTGAGCAATTAGAAAATGATAGTACAGAGCAATCCATGTATTTGAAATCATTTCTATTAAAAGCCAAAGCAGAAAGAAATTTTGAAGAAATTATTAATGGATACAAGAATTATCTTTATTACTCATCAGATAAATTAAAACTTGTTTATGCTGACAGCATGATATATAGCGCAAAACAGTCTAAGGAGAATAGCCTCATTGGTTCAGCCTATTTGTCAAAGGGAATCGTCTATTACGGTTTAAAAAAACATCAACAAGCTCTAGATAATTACCTTATTGCTAATGAATTTATTTCTAAGACAAATGACCAATATTTAATTTATAAGATAAAATATAATATTGGTCATATAAAATATTATTTGGGTTTCTATAATGAAGCCATATCCTTATTTCGTGAATGTATAGCTTATTTTGAAAATGAAGATGCCAGAGGATATCTCAACTCAATTCATTCGCTTGGATTATGTTATAACAGGAATGGAAATTATGGTTTATGTTCTGATACTAACTCAAAAGGATTGGCAGAGGGCAAAAGATTAGGGAACTCCGAAATGGAGTCCTATTTCATTCATTCGGAAGGAATCAATCAATACGCCAAAAAAAATTATAGAGAAGCCATTAAACAAATTAATTACTCTTTACCAGATATCAAGAAGAATAAGGATTTTGCAAATGAAGCTGTTGGTTATTTTTACATTGGTAAAAGTTATTGGCAATTAAATGAAAATGAAATCGCATTACCTTATTTTGAAAAGGTAGCTCAAATTATTGAAACCAAAAATTATATTCGTCCTGATCTTCGGGAGAATTATGAGTTGATGATTAGTTACTATAAATCAAAAGATAATTTAAAAAGTCAACTTTATTATATTAGAAAGTTGTTAAAGGTAGATAGTGTTTTATCCATAAGATACCAATATCTATCGGAAAGAATTCACAAAGAGTATGATACCAAAAAATTATTACTTGAGAAAAAAAATATAGAAACCCTTCTTAATAGAAGGAAATATAATGATTTAATTCTTGGTTTCGTCATCGTGTCCTTGTTTGTTTCGCTACTATATTTATATTACAGGAATAGAAGAAATAAACGGATTTATAAGCACAAATTCGATGAGTTAATGAAAAATAGTAAAACTTCAAAAAATGAAGTGAAGCACGTAACGAGTGGAATTACAGATATAAATGAGGAAACAGTTAAATCACTCTTGAAACAACTGGAAAAATTTGAAAAAGAAAACAAATTCCTTGAAAAAGACATAACCTCAGTAAAATTAGCCGCTACATTTGATTCAAATGCAAAATATCTTTCAAAAATCATATATCATTATAGAGGCAAAAAATTCGTCAATTATATAAACGATTTAAAGGTTGATTATTTGATTTCTTTGATGAAAAAGGACAAAGCACTCAGAAATTACACTAATAAAGCTTTGGCAGAAGAAGTTGGGTTTAGTAGCACACAAAAGTTTGCGAATGTCTTTTTTGCAAGAACAGGAATGCCAACTTCCTATTTTATTGAAGAGCTTAAAAAAGAGGGGATAACAAATTTTAGTGAAGAAAAGAATGTAAACTAATTTCTATATTTGATTGTTCTTAACTATTTTTCAATAGACTTATTTTAAAACTGGTTAGCCCAAGTGCAAGCTTTGAACACAATATAAGATAGGCAAAAATTAGCTGAAATTTTGTCAAAAATGGAAGTACCTCCATTAAATGGTTACAGCCTGGACACAGATATATAATATAATTTGGCCAAAAATCCAGACAAGACATTTTTAAGAAATGAAAAGGCAAGCGATTGTTGAATAGAATTACTTCTATTCTCAATCGCTTATTTGCTTATTAGGATAAATCAGTTTTATGTTTTTCAAAATACTAATGATATTAACCTGTATAATCACAAAAAAGAATTAGAATTCCAAAATCAACAGTTAGACTGTAGAAACAAACATATGCTTATTTGTGCTTGTGTATTATTTGTTGGAAGAGTTTTTTTGTTTATAGTTTTTTGTAAAAAAAGGATGATTTGTTTTTTTAATAAGGTTAAACCATTAAAAATCACGTAAATATCACTAAAAGTGGGTATTGTGTATGCCAATAATAGAGCTTAATCTTGTGCGAAATTATATACACCTAACAATTAGTACGAAAAAAAGTACTTTTTAAATTAAAAGCCAAGAAAAAATGAAAAAAAAACACTTAGTCCCCCTAGTGTTTTTCCCCCTCCTGATGCACTCTCAGGACATACTTTGGGAAAAATCATATGGAGGCAAACATGCAGACTATCTTTTTGATGCACAACCCACAGCCGATTATGGTTTTATACTGGCTGGGAGTTCCCTCTCTGACAAAAGCGGAAACAAAACCGATAACAATCATGGTGATCTGGATTACTGGATTTGGAAAATGGATGAAAAAGGCGAGCTCGATTGGCAAAAAAGCATCGGAGGCAGCGGATTCGATTTATTACAAAGTATAAAAAACACCTCAGACGGTGGTTTCATTCTTGCCGGCACCTCCAGCTCATCAAAAGATTTTCAGAAAAAAGATAGCTGTAGAGGCATAACAGATTTTTGGGTAGTTAAGCTTAATGCCAAAGGCGAAGAGCAATGGCAAAGAACCATAGGCGGCAGCGGTCAGGACGAACTGGTATGCGCCTTTCAGACCAAAGATGGCGGTTATATGCTAGGAGGTTCCTCCAGCTCAAGTCCGGCTGAAGAAAAAAATGCTATCCACACAATACCATTAGACGCTAAACCTGATTTGTGTGCCAAATCCGAAAAAAGCCGTGGGAATATGGACTATTGGATTGTTAAACTCGACAAAGCTGGAGTTGTCGAGTGGCAAAAAACATACGGTGGGGAATATGCAGATGTGCTGAGAAGCATGGAACAAACCACAGATGGAGGCTATACCTTGGGTGGGTATTCTAATTCTTCTCGCTCAGGTGATAAATCGGAGGCTAATAGCGGAATTGGTGATTACTGGATTCTAAAAATTGATAGCGTAGGAAAAATTGAATGGCAAAAAACCTATGGTGGCAATGGAGACAATCAATTGTACGTGATTCATCAAACAGAAGATGGAGGCTATATAGCTGGAGGGAATTCGAACAGTACATCACCTCTTACTACTTTAGGAGGCAATGTGAGTAATGGAACCGATTATTGGGTTCTAAAACTGGATGAAAAAGGCGAGGTTCTTTGGAGCAAAACCTACGATTTTGGGAAAGTCGACATCTTGACTTCATTGGTCGAGAATAAAGACCATACCTATCTCATTGGCGGATATGCCCAAAGTGAAAACAAACAACCAAGAGAAGGTTTGGTCGGGAAAGCAACTAGCCTTGTAAACAAAGACAAAGAAGGAATTAATGACTACATCGCCTTAAAAATTGATAAAAAAGGCGAAGAAACCTGGAAAAAAACAGTAGGAAGCGGCGGAGAAGACATACTGCGTAAACTAATAGAAACAAGAGATGGTGGCTATCTTATGGCAGGAACCTCAAACTCCAACGCCTCTAAGGATAAAAACGGAAATATAGGCGGAAATGATTTTTGGGTTGTAAAGCTCAAAGACAAAACCAAACTCGAGAAAGTAAAAACAAGTGTAGAGGCCATTCCTAATCCCGCACAGGCATTTACCAACATTATCATAGGCTATGATTTTGAAGACGGAACTGCTACCGTAGTTGATATAGCAGGCCGTATACTACAACGATTCCCTGTCAAAGAGCGAACCGTCCCTATAGATTTAAGCCTCTATCCCGAAGGAATTTATGTAGTGAACATAAAAACCAATGTGCAGAGTGATGGAGTGAAAGTAATAAAAAAAGGAAAAAACTAAGAGAACTACAATGAATAGAATATATACTACCAACAACAGGATTCAATATGTTTTTTTCCTGTTGTTCATTTTTGCATGTCTAAATGCAATTGCGCAAGATACAGCTAAGTTCCTTCCCAACATAACTCCACCGTCTCCTACTGCAGGAGAATTGGGTAAATATGGTAATGTTCCTGTTGGAATGTTTACCGGAGCCGCCAATATTTCGGTTCCGCTAATCACCTTTAAGACTAAAGATTTAGAATCTCCCTTATCGCTTTTTTATGGTTCCAACGGAATTAAGGTCGATGAAGTTGCCTCGAATGTAGGATTGGGTTGGAATCTTAATTTTGGAGGAGTAATCACCAGAACCGTAAGGGATAAAGCCGATGATAATCTAACAGGAGTTTACCCACCTGATAATTTATCTACTGCTACCAATGCAGAAAGAGTACAATTTTACAAAGCTGCCGGACAGGATAATGCCGATACGGAAAGAGATCAGTATTCTTTTAACTTTAATGGCAACTCAGGGAAATTTGTATATGATAAAAACAATGAACCGGTTTTAGTAAACCATCAAAAGATTAAAATACAGAAGACTGGAACTAATAATACAGATTTTCTATTGACCACCACCAACGGGGTCAAATATTATTTTACGGAAAAAGAAATGACCACATTCAGGAGCCAAGGTGAAGGGCATTCAATAATAAGTGGTAGTGTAACGGCATGGTATTTAAGCAAAGTAGTACATCCCAACGGATCAGAAATATATTTTGTCTATGATGATACGAATATGGATTATACGGCATCCAATTCTCAAACACTTACCTTAACCTATCCGCAAATACAAAATGATTGCAATGGGGTCCCCTATACCAGTGCTCCGACTCTTAGCGGTATTGTTTCCCATAATATGACCGTTTTAGGAAAAAGAGTGAATAAGATATACAGTAATAACAGCAGTGATGGTTATATCTTATTTGCTTATACGACTTCGGGCGTTAATGAGGAAGTCGATGGCAATAGCAAAATTAATACGATCACCCAATTCAACGCTAATGGGCTTGTGATTGAAAAAATAAATTTCAATTATTTAAAAACAGTCAATGAGCGTGTTTTTCTACAAAACATTACATTTATAGACCCTTCTAAAAAATATGCTTTTGAGTATGTTAATCAAACAGAGTTTCCTAGAAGACTCGCAACAGGTCAGGATCATTGGGGATATTATAATGGGAAAAACAGTAATACCAATCTAGTACCTAAAAACATAAGAGAGTATGGTTTAAGTGATATTGATTATAAAGGGGCTGATAAAGAACCCAATGCAGCTTTTGCCAAAATGGGTTTGCTCAGTAAAATTATTTATCCCACCAAGGGATATACAGAGTTTGATTATGAAAGCAACACCTATTGGGGAGACAAAACGACTTATCCAGCAAAATCAGAAGGGAACATTGATCTTTCCTTTTTAGATGAAAATAATGATAATTTGGATGATAGTCCTGAGGAAGGTTTTCTTACTATTACCTCCCCTATTAATCAGAGAGTTGAGCTTACTGGTTATGTTAATTATGTTAGCAGGGAAGCTCCTAGATATGATCAGTATGGTAACCCTATACCGGATCCGTATGATACTGGGCATTATGATGCTTCCATACAAATGAGTACTGTTGATCCTTCTACAACTTTTTTGGGTTTTTATGATATTACCCAGTTTGGAACACCTCATTATTATCAAGGCAGTTTTACCTTTATAAAGAAAGTGACTAATCGTGTTTATTTTGATGCCGAAGCAGGTAAAACCTATAAAATTAAACTTCTTAAAAACGGAATTCGTATTTCTGCTACTCTAAAGGCGACCTATTATGCTACCCTTCCTGTAACTACAGCTACCAATATAGAAACGGGTGGTGTCAGAATTAGATCTACCAAAGACATAGCGGAGCCAACTGCCAGAGCCAACTACAAACACTATTATTATGCCCCGAAGAGTGATCTCACCCATTCCTCAGGGAATCAAGGAAAAATTCCTTTATATCTGGATCTTTCCGTTCAGAGAAGGATGTGCGAAATAACCAGTGGACATGTGGGTTGTCTATATGTAAATATTACTAATCTTGTGGCTACCTCCAGTAGTGTAATTTCTTTGTTTGACACGGGCAGTAGCAATTGTTTTTATAAGTATGTAACCATTAGTGAAGGTGGAGATGCTTTTGAGAATGGCGGAGAAACCAAAGAATTTATTGTCAATAGAGATGATTTTGGTAATCCCATTTTAGGAAATGATATTAAAAGTGCCCCACTCACCAATTTTGGCTGGGACAACGGTCTGGAAATAAAATCGCAGGTATTACAGAAAAGAAATGGTGGAACTTTAGTGGTTGTAGCCGAGAATGAAAACAACTATAAATTGGATCCTTCTTATAGCAATGAAATAAAAGGGTATAATGTTCGAAAAGATTTCAATGAACTCTGCCCCAATGTACAGACTGTCGAAAATTTAAGTATTGTCGAATATGCAACAAAATCATATTGGTTTTATCTGCAATCGTCAGTGTCCAGAAAATATGATCTAAACGGATTAAATCCGGTTGAAACAACAACTACCTATGGGTATAATAATCCATCCCATCTGCAGCTCACATCGCAAAGTACCAAATCCTCCTTAAAGGAAACTTTAGAAACCAAGTATTATTATCCTCTGGATTTGGCTATGGCGTCAGAACCTTTTGTACTGGATATGATCGCAAATAATAGAATTGATACTCCTCTGAAAACAGAAACCTTTAGGGATAATACAAAACAATCTGAGCAAAAAACAGAATATGCCAAGGATGCCACAACTAGTAATTTGCTATTGCCAAAGTTTATTTATGCCGCAAAATTTCCTAATTCCTTGTCTACAGCTAATTCACTGGAAAGAAAAATTACATTCGACAAATACGATGAAATTGGAAATATTCTCCAATATACCTTAGAGAGCGGAACACCAGTGGCCATTATCTGGGGATACAATAAAACCAAGCCAATTGCCAAAATTGAAAATGCAACTTACGATCAGGCTAGTGCTGCATACACGACAAATGACAATATATTTAGAAACAGTTTACCAAATGCGATGATTACTACTTATACCTATATTCCTTTGGTAGGAATAAAAACAATTACAGATCCTAAAGGACAGGTTACTACTTACGATTATGATGACTTTAACCGTTTAAAACTTATGAAAGACAGTCAGGGAAAAATTGTAACAGAAAATCAATATCATTATAAAAACTAAAAACAGAATTATGAAAAAAAATATATTTATCTTCTTTTTACTGCTTTTAACTTCTATAGGATATTCTCAAAGTATTAAAAAAGCGTCAGTTACACCTACACCTATGGTAGCACCACCTGACGGAGGAGGAACTGGCACAAAGTATACATGGTATGAAGATTATGATGAAGACAGTTTTGGGAATCCAGCCATAACTATTTTAAGCTCTACCAAACCATTCGGTTTTGTGAGCAACAAAACCGATTTAGATGATAATAATCCTTACATTACCAACATACCCCCTACCCAATATTTTTATCAGGATGCAGATGGTGACACTTTTGGGAATCCAAACTCAGCAGTTTTCTATAGTAAAAAACCTCCGGGTTATGTAACCAATAATAATGACTGTAACGACGCAGATGGGACATTAAATCCTAATACCGTATGGTATCGGGATGCCGATAGTGATGGGTATGGTAACAACGGTATTACAGCAATCCAATGTGCACAACCCGCAGGCTATGTGCGTAATGGAGCTGATTATAACGATGCAACTGCCAATATCAACAATATAGCACCACGCACTTTTTACAGAGATGCCGATGGGGATGGTTTTGGGAACCCCACAGTAAGCGTTTACTATAGCAATCAGCCGGCAGGCTATGTTACCAATAACTCGGATTATAATGATGGCACTCCAAATATTACCAACATTGCCCCTCAAACCTTTTACCGTGATGCCGATGGGGATGGTTTTGGTAACCCTAGTGTAACAGTCTATTACAGTGTGAAACCAGCAGGCTATGTAACCAATAATAGTGACTGTAATGATGGGGATATTACAACAAACCCCAATACAGTTTGGTATAGTGATAACGATAGGGATGGTTTTGGAGCCGGATCCGGAGGAACAACAGTTTTAAGTTGTACCCAACCGGCAGGTTATGCACGGAATGCCCAAGATTGTAATGATTATGATAGCGAATTAAACCCTAATACGGTTTGGTATAGTGATAACGATAGGGATGGTTTTGGTACAGTAAGTGAACTTGTAGGATGTGCAGCGCCTCCCAATCATAATTATGTACTCAAAGGCGGAGATTGTGACGATAATAATATAAATATAAATCCACTTACAATGTGGTATCGCGATGGCGATGGCGATGGTTTTGGTTCAAGTACCAATTTTACAAAAAGCTGTACACAACCGGCAGGCTATGTTCGTGAGTCTGGTGATTGCGATGATGGAAATAGGTTCATAAAACCTAATACTATCTGGTATTATGATAACGATGGCGACGGACACGGATCCGGATCGCAAACTAAACAAAGTTGCACAAAACCAGAAAAATATGTTGATAAGGCAGACGATTGTAATGACTACGATGTAACGGTATATACCGTTAAACTTTGGTATTTTGATAAAGATGGTGATACTTTTGGAGATCCGGCTAACTCTATTTCTAGTTGCGACCAACCCTATAAGTATGTACTAAATAAATCCGATTTAGATGACAATAACCCTTACATGACCAACATAGCTCCCACACAATATTTTTATCAGGATATAGATAATGATACTTTTGGGAATCCCAACTCAGCAGTTTTTTACAGCATAAAACCTCCGGGTTATGTAACCAATAATTTGGATTGTAATGATAATAATGGTGCTATAAAACCAACTACAGTTTGGTATCGTGATGGCGATCATGATGGTTTTGGTACAGGTTCAATTACCACAACCGGTTGTATACAACCTACAGATTATGTATTAAACGCATCAGATTATGATGATACAACTGCAAATATTACCAACATTGCCCCACAAATCTTTTACCGTGATGCCGATGGAGATACTTTTGGCAGCCCTAATGTAACGGTATACTACAGTGTAAGACCGGCAGGCTATGTAACCAATAATAGTGATTGCAATGATGGGGATATCACAACAAACCCCAATACAGTTTGGTATAGTGATAACGATAGGGATGGATTTGGAGCCGGATCTGGAGGAACAACAGTTTTAAGTTGTACCCAACCGGCAGGTTATGCACGAAATGCCGAAGATTGTAATGATTATGATAGCGAATTAAATCCTAATACGGTTTGGTATCATGATACAGATGGAGATGGTTTTGGTACAGTAAGTGAACTTGTAGGATGTGCAGTACCTCCCAATCATAATTATGTGCTCAAAGGCGGGGATTGTAACGACAATGACGTTACGGTAAATCCGGGTGTAATCTGGTATCGCGATGCCGATGGCGATGGTTTTGGTGTCAGTACCAATTTTATAAAAAGCTGTACACAACCAGTAGGCTATGCTCGTCAATCTGCTGATTGTGATGATGGAAATAAATTGATAAGACCGGATACTACTTGGTATTATGATAACGATGGCGACGGACATGGGTCTGCATCACAAACTCTGCAAAGTTGTACAAAACCGGAAAAATATGTCAATAAATCAGATGATTGTAATGACTACGATGTAACAGTATATGCCGTTCAGCGTTGGTATTATGATGAAGATGGCGATAGTTTTGGAGATGCAGCGAACTCTTTTTCAAGTTGCGACCAACCCTATAAACATGTCCTAAATAACTCCGATTATAACGACACAACCGTAAATATCACCAATATTGCCCCACAAACCTTTTATCAGGATGCTGATGGGGATAGCTTTGGTAATCCAAATGTAAGTGTTTACTATAGTGTAAAACCAGCGGGATATGTGACCAATAATTCAGATTACAACGACACAACCGTGAATATCACTAATATCGCTCCGCAAACCTTTTATCAGGATGCTGATGGGGATAGCTTTGGTAATCCAAATGTAAGTTTATACTATAGCGCAAAACCAGCGGGATATGTAACCAATAATTCCGATTATAACGACACAACCGTAAATATCACCAATATTGCCCCACAAACCTTTTATAAGGATATTGATGGGGATGGTTTTGGGAACTCTAACGTGACTGTTTACTATAGCATCCAACCTACAGGATATGTAGCTAATAATACCGATTGTGATGATGCGAACGGTCAACTAAATCCTAACACAAAATGGTATGCTGACAATGATTTAGACCAATTGGGTGACCCCGCTAGTTTTGTACAACAATGTACGCAACCTCCCGGGAATTATGTCGCCAATTACTCGGATAATTGCCCAACTATAGCAGGAACAAGTCCTGATTGTGGTAGCTTGGCATCACCTTCATCAGACTACAATTATGTTATAACTACGACTTATAAAGAGCCTACCGAAACTATTTTGCAGAACCCAGCTCCTGAAAAAGCCTTAGTAAATATTACCTATTTTGATGGACTGGGAAGACCCGTACAACAAATTGCCAATAAGCAATCGACAGAAGGAAAAGATATTATAACCTCTATCGGCTACGATGATTTTGGCAGACAAACCAAGGAATACCTGCCTTATGCCGCAGCTTCCAGTAATATGGCTTATGATTTAAATGCTGTAACAAATGCCATCGGTTTTTACAGTAATGAGAAATATGAAAATACGGCAAACCCTTTTTCTGAAAAGAAACTAGAATCTTCTCCCCTAGGCAGAGTCATAAAACAAGCCGCTCCGGGAACCGATTGGGCTATGGATAGCGGTCACGAAATCAAAATGGCTTATCAGACCAATACGGATTCTGAGGTAAAATTGTATCGCGCTACCGCTAACTGGAACGCGGGAGCTGGGGTATTCGATATTGCCTTGTCTGAGGATGGCACTTACGCCGCCAACGAACTAATCAAAACCGTTACTTTTGATGAGAACAGTTCGGCTAATCCTACCGAAAGCGGTGGTAGTACCGTTGAGTTTAAAAATAAAGAGGGTAAAATAATTCTAAAGAGAACCTACGAATCAGGAACCAAGCACGATACACATTATGTTTACGATACTTACGGAAATCTAACCTATGTAATTTCGCCAAAGGCTGACGGTGCAATAAATCAGGAAGTTCTGGACGGATTGTGTTACCAATACAAACATGATTATCGCAACCGTTTGGTCGAGAGAAAATTACCGGGCAAACAATGGGAGTTTATAGTATATGACAAACTCGACCGACCTGTGGCTACAGGTCCTGCAAATTCGCCTTTTAAAGATGATACAGCAGTGGGCTGGTTAATCACTAAATACGATGCTTTTGGCAGACCGATTTATACAGGCTGGTCAAATTCTACTGCGAATGCTTCGAGCCGAACTACCTTGCAAAATGCTCAAAATACCGCCACAGTTTTGTTTGAGACCAAACAAACTTCGGGAACTATAGATGGGATTCAGGCTTTTTATACGAATGCTGTTGCTCCAACCAATATTAAACTCCTAACGGTTAATTATTATGATAATTATGCATTTCCTAATGTGGGAACTGTTCCTACCACTATACAAGGTCAACCCGTTTTGGCTAATGCCAAAGGTCTCGCAACCGGTAGTTGGACAAGAGCGCTTGGCTTGGCATCTGCAATTTCAGGAGAAACTACCAGTACTTTTTATGACAGTAAAGCCAGACCAATAGGCAGTTATTCTCAAAATCATTTGGATGGATATACCAATACTGACAGTAAATTGGACTTTGGCGGAAAACCATTGTATACCATAACCAAGCATAAACCCATGAGTGGTAGTACTGAGCTTGTCGTAAAAGAAGAATTCACCTATTCTCCGCAAGACCGTTTGCTCACACATACCCATCAAATAAATGGTGGTGCTATTCAGCTATTGGCAGACAATACCTATGATAAATTGGGACAACTGACCAGTAAAAAAGTAGGGAACAATAGTGGTATGCCTTTGCAAAAAGTAGATTACAGCTATAACATTCGCGGCTGGATGACTAAAATCAATGATGTTGCTAATCTGCAACAAAACACAGACCCTAAAGATTGGTTTGCTTTTGCGATAAACTATAACAAACCTACCACTAATGCTAGTGTAAAACCGTTGTATAATGGTAATATTGCCGAAACATTCTGGCGATCTAACTCTGATGGTACCTTCCGTTCCTATGGGTATCAATACGATGATCTGAACCGATTAAAAAAGGCTATTTATCAAAAACCAGGGGAAAACATTCCGGTTTCGGGTGCCTATAATGAGAGTTTGAGTTATGATAAGAATGGTAATATTCTGTCTCTGCAAAGATTTGGCGGTAGTGATACGCCTTCTATCATTTTTCAGATTGATGATTTAACCTACGATTACAGCAATGCGAACTCTAACCAACTTACCAAAGTAACCGATGGTTCTATGGGGAATGACAATCAGGGTTTTATTGATGGTAACAAAACGGGTGATGACTATAATTATGATGCCAATGGAAACATGATTACGGATAAGAACAAGAACATTACTGGGATTGTATACAACCATTTGAATCTTCCTACTAAAATAACATTTGGAACTGGAAATTCTATTGCCTATATTTACAACGCAGCTGGGTTAAAACTGGAAAAAAAGGTAACTGATAACGGAATCATTACCCAAACTAAATATTTGGGTGGGTATCAGTATAAAGACAATGTGTTGCAGTTTTTCCCAACGGTGGAAGGTTATGTAGAGCCTAACGGAAGTTCTTTCAAATACGTGTATCAATACAAGGATCATTTAGGGAATGTGCGATTGAGTTACGAGGATGCCAATGGTGATGGCACTATTACTAGTTCAGAGATAATCGAGGAAAGTCACTACTACCCTTTCGGTCTTAAGCATAGCGGGTATAATGCTGTGGTCACTTCCACCAATCCTGCTCAAAAATATAAATTTCAAGGACAGGAACGTCAAGATGAGCTGGGACTGAACTGGGACAGTTTTAAGTGGAGAAATTACGATTATGCAATTGGTAGATTCATGTCAATTGACCCACTTGCAGAAGAGTATGCTTATAACTCAACTTATGCTTTTGCTGAGAATAAAATTGGTATGGGTAGAGAGTTAGAAGGATGTGAACTCGGTCCTTTATTTGGTGTGGCAGAAATTGTTAAAGTTGGTGTGGAAATTGGTGCTAAAACATCTGAAGTAGTTGGTAAAACATCTGAAGTAGCAGGAAAAGCAACAGAAGGAAGTGGTAGATTTACAGAGTCGCAAATAAAAGATTTCGCAAGAGGTAATGCTTCGGAGGCGGAACAACTTTCAAAAAATGGCTTAGAGAAAAATACCAAACCATTTAAAGCCACTGACCCAAAAACTGGAAAAGAAGGAACAACTATACCTGATGCAATGAAGCCAGATGGTGGAACAGTAGAAGTAAAAAATGTAAAAAGTCAATCGCTGACAGAACAGTTGAGATTACAAAAATCAATTTCTGAAGGAAATGGTGTAAAACCTGAATTAATAATAAATCAATCAGCTAAAATAAGTAAGCCATTGCAAAAAGCTGGATTTGATATAAAAACATATAATGTATCGGGGACAGCAATTGATAATACAGCAGTCCCGAAACCTAAAACAATGACACCAGTATATTCGATGGATAAAGACCCTACAATACATTAGGAATAATTACCATACACATAAATTAATAAAAATGACAGATAATTCATTAAACGAGTTGAAAGTAAATATTTTTTATAGAGCAAAGTTATTTATAGAAAATATCAAAGAATTTGCTCCATTTGGAGCTAAAGTAATTGAAGGAAATATAAAGGATGTTGTTTATTCTGACGATACTGAAATTATCGACTCTGCAAAAGGCATAAAAATTCTTCAAGATAATTTTTCAGACGAAATAAAGAATAAAACTATTCAGGCAGGTGCTATTGCTTTTGATGTAACAGCTAATTTTAAAAATAGCGATGGAATATCTGAAAAGAGAGATGCGCTTTGTCTTAAAATATCTAGTGATGGAGAAAATTGGAGTGAGGAGTATTTTCCTTATATGATTATTGATGGCGAATGTGTGTGGAAATAGCCTAGTAAATTTAAAGGATGAGTGTAATGCTCATCCTTTTTTTACCCCTTCCTGATGTACCAGTACTACCCCCTGTTTCCGATTCAAAAACAGCGAACTCGAATTTAGTAAACTCTCTTATGATTGATTTGAAAAAAAATAAGTGGTTATTTTAAAAACATCATCCAAAAAAATATTTTTTTAAGAATTTTTATTGATTTTTTTTAGATGCCAAAAGCCCATAAACAGCGGAAATAAGACCTATTTAGTGCGTTTTTTACCGTTGTCATTCCTCACGTAAGCACTAACAGCACCGCCACCAGAAAACCCCTGAAACCACACTAAAATCAGGCTTTTGTCTTATATGTGATTATCAGGAGTTAATGCGGAAAACTCACAAAATAGTGTCCCACTTTGGAACAGTGATTTTTGCATCCAAAAAAAATATTTCATCGAAAATGCTTCAATACGCTACACTTTTGAAAAAATGTTAGTATTTATTAAACAGATGCACCTTGTATGATATTGCTGTATCTAAGAAATAACAAAATACTAATAATTAAAAAAAATGGAATATGAGAATATTAAAGCATTTGTGAGAAGTACAAAGACAAGTAAAAGCACTGTTTATAGATTTTATAAAAAAAATAATGAACTATTTACAGAAACAAAAATTAAAGGTGGAAAGCGATTATTTCCAGCCGACCATGTTAAATATTTTGATAGTGAAATAATGTTTGAGGAAAACAAAAATCTAAGAAAAGAAATCCAGTCGATGCGAAATCTTATCGATTGTTTAGAAGATAAAAACAGCCTGCAATATACATTGTGGATGATGGAATGGTCGTTCTTTTTCACCATACCGTACAAACTGGAACGCAACAAAAAAAGCTGTTATAAGCAGATGCACGGTGTCTATGATTATTTGCTAAAAAAGTACGGTGATACTACGGAATTAAGGATGTTTTTTTCCACAGAACCGTTTACCGATAGAAAAGGTTATCACAACCATTTTGTGATTTATATTGAAGATAAAAAATTACATGAGCAAGTTGTAACCGACATTCAGGAATATTTCAGCTATGACCGTGTTGAGGTAAGTGTTTACGATAAATACAAAGCTGGATTGTTCTATATGAGCAAAGAAGGATTAAACGGAGAGGATTGGGATTTTATCAGCAATAGTAAGAACATCGAGAACAATGAAAATTAAATTTAAACTATCTCAGTTAAAACAAATCCTGAAATCGGAGCGACTTAAAGTTCCAGTAATTTTTAATGCAGAAGATTTTACGGATAAGGAATTTTTAGAACTTTTACGATTGTTACAAACCAACTAAACGAAGCTAATCCCTTCGTTTTTTTTATGGATTAAAATATTTATAAAATCCTCAAGCCCAGGAAAATCCAGGTTTTTCTTGTTTTATTAAAAATATACCTGGAGATTTGTTTCACTATTTCAAAGAAGTGAAATGTGAAGCATAAACCCAGTAAAATCGGGGGTTCGCAGAAGGTGGTAAAATGACCGATTTCACTTAGGTAGAAAAGATAAAAAAAGTGAAACTAAAAATAATATAATATGGCTTTAAAGGGACAAAAAACAACGAGTGATTTTTTAGAATGGGACAAAATGCAGAGCATCGTTTTGAAACTGGAAAGAGATAATGATTTAAAATTTGCGCTACTTATCGCTACTGGTAGTTACATCGGACTGAGAATTTCAGACCTACTTCAATTAAGATGGCATCAGGTATTAAATCAGGATTACTTCACCATTATCGAGAAAAAGACCAAAAAGAATCGCAAAGTGACCATCAACCCAGAACTGCAAATAATTCTAAACCGTTTGTTTATCCAGTTGGAAGCCAGTGAAAATGATTTAATGTTTGTCAATCGATTTGGAGACAAGCCGTTCAGCATCCAGTACGTAAACAGCAAACTCAAAGATATATTTACCAAATACAAGGTAAGAGGTCAGTATTCCAGCCATTTTATGAGAAAAACACTGGGCAGACGTATTTGGGAAGTGAATAGGTACTCTGACCAAGCATTGCTATTGTTGTCCCAATTGTTTAACCATGCCAGCGTTAGCACTACTAAAATTTACTTGGGAATCCGTGAACAGGAAATTTCTAACCTATACCTGAGTGTGTAGGTTAGAAAAATATATCCGTGAAATCATTATGAACATCCAGAAAAATTGGGTATCTTTGATAAAATGGCACAAAAGGCTAAAAACAATTGAACTTAATTGCTCCTTTTGGGTTATAAACTCCGAAATCCGCAGGGGGATGATTTTTGGTCATATAGGCGTATCACTTCAAAATAATGGCAACCGCTTTAAAAAGTGGGTGGTCATTCGGATGAAAGCTGTTTCAGTAAAACGGCAGTAGTCCAAAAAAATCAAAATAAAGACAGTATAAAAAATTGGGACAAAACCCTATGTGGGATTTTTACGCCTAAAAAATACTGACTACAAAAGTAATAAAAGTATTAAAATGAATGATTTAAGTGAAGTTTACAGGTCTTTTGAAACAGGAATAAGAAGTGCCAAAGCCATAAAACCAAAAGAATATTTAAAAAGTATCGGACTGGATTACTCGGAGCTACGGATTGGATTTAATTCTGGTCAGTTCCACCATGGAAGAAAAAAAGAGATAAAAGACCATTACGAAAAACTGGGATTACTTACCAAAAGTGAGGCTGGTGTGAATAATGAAGGACTTACCGCCTATACCGTATTTGGAAGGTATGGACTGATTTTTCCCCTGGTGAATAAGGAAAATGAAATTGTAAATTATTTCGCACTAAGATTTGATTTAGAAACCCCTAAAGAAGAATTTTTAAACAGCGAAGGTATTTATCCAATTTATCCAAATCTTTTAACCAAGAGGCTGTATTTAGCCCCTACGGTGATTGATTGCGCAAGCCTGATGCAGTCTAAGGTACTGGAGAACCGTGATGCGGTGATAGCCCTGCACAATGGGAAACTAATGCCCCAGCATGAGGAAGCTATCAAATCACTAAGCGAACTGGAAGAAATAATACTCATTAACCGTTAAGACCATGCAACAAAATATAAGAACATTAATACAAAATATAAGACCAGAATTACCAGTAAAACTGGTTCAGCTCCCAGAAGGGCATACAATGAATGATATGTGGTTGAATTATGGAGCGGATGGGATTATCAAGCTCTTACAAAATCAAGAAACAGAAAAAGCAATCCCATCTTTGGAAATTTTAAATAATTATAAAATTTTATATAAAGGAAAAACAGGCACATTTTACGTGATTGGAAGTTTACCTATGGATTTGGGTAATCTAAGAGTTTCGCTTCAAATAGTGGAACATGAAACCCATAAGAAACACCGATTAAAAATAGACCTTTTTGATTTTGTGAACGTGCAGAACCAGTGCAGGGAACTAAACGAGAAACAGGGTTTTGATATCAATCTTTTGGAAGCGGATTTGATAAAGTTTACCGACCTATTGGAAGAGTATAGAGAAGCAATATTCAACGCTGAAATGAACCCTGTAAGCGACCAATTTTCACAAAAGGAACTAACACCCCAAGCCAATGAAAAAGCGGTGGAATTTCTCTCAAAACCACGTCTGTTTCAGTGTATAGATAAACTGTTGGAACAAAGTGGAATTGTAGGAGAAGAAGAAAACAGATTGCTATTATTCATACTGGCATCAAGCTATAAAATGCCGTATCTGATGCACGGAATAGTACAAGGAAAATCAGGTGAAGGTAAATCCCATTTGATTAATTCAATAGCAGATTGCATGCCACAGGAAGACCTAATGAATATGACCAGAATTACCAGTAAATCACTGTATCACTACAGGGATAAGGAGCTGATAAATAAACTTATAATCGTTCAGGATTTTGATGGATTAGACGAAGAAGCCCAGTTTGCATTCAGGGAAATGCAATCCGCAAAGTGTCTATCGAGTTCCACCGTTGTAAAAGATATGACAGGAAACACCAGGGGAAAAATGAAAACGGTACATGCCCATTTTTCCAGTCTTACGGCAACAACCAAAGAAGAGGTGTATTTTGATAATATGAGCCGTTCAGTAGTGTTGGGTGTAGACGAAAGTCAGGAACAGACCCTGAGAATCATAAATGCCCAAAACAAGAAACATGCAGGTGTAAGCAGTGCCGAGAGCGAACAGCAGGCAAAACAGCTTTTAAGAAACTGTATGAGGGTTTTAAAAAGTTATCAGGTGGTAAATCCATTTGCAGACAAACTGATGCTCCCAGTAGAAGCTAAGATGCTCAGAAGGTTAAATGACCAGTTCCAAAACTTTGTATCACAAATCTCCATACTGCACCAGTACCAACGTAAAACGGATGATAAAGGCAGATTGGTGGCTACTGAAGAAGATGTAAGAAAAGCCGTTGAAATATTTTTTAGTCCCATCGTTATAAAAGTGGATGAACTCGATAAAAGCACCAGACAGTTTTTTGAAATATTAAAGGGATTTCTTAAAAACCAGACAAACGGAACAACGCACCGTTTTACGACCCGTGAAATCAGACAGGAACTGAATATCAGTAAAACCTCAGCTTTTAAATACGTCCAAATTTTGCAGGAACTGGAATACATACAGGCGGTGGAAGGTTCACCAAACAAAGGATTTAAATATATAGTTAGTTACTGGGACGATATGGAAAAATTAAAATCCAAAATCAAGGAAGACCTGAACAAGCAGTTAGACCAGTTGAAAATGAACACCACCTAAAAGAACACGGGAAGTCCAGTAATTACAGCTAATATAACGCTAGTGTTCGCAGTTTAGGAAAGTGCGCATAAGCAAAGATTTAAAATGATGATTTAAGAAACACAAAAGAAACATGAAAAAAACAATAAAAACACCAGCATTTATCAACCTTCACAATGATTATGACCAATTTATCAAAGTAAGAAACTACAAAACTGGAAATACCAAAATGTATCAGAACGTAGTAGCTGAATTTTTAATCTGGCTGGAAGAAGCTGGTATCACAAAAATAAAAGAGGTTACCAGTACAGAAACAATAACCTATTTTGAGTATTTGATACATAGACCCAAACAACGGGGTGCAGGGACATTAGCGGATAAAACCATCAAGTTCCACCTATTCGCCTTGGGATTGTTTGTACTGCATTTACTGGAAACTAAAGCCATTGATAAAGAATTTTATATTCCAAATCACGGCACCGCAGACCAGAAACCAAGAAACATTTTAACGGTGGAAGAAATCAAAACAGTATTTCAACATTGCCAAAATGAACAGGAAAAAGCGTTGTTGTCGGTGGCTTATGGTTGCGGTTTAAGGCGTGAAGAAATTGAAGCTTTGGACGTAAGAGATATTCAACTCAGTTCAGGGATGCTCATTGTAAGAGAAGGAAAATACAGTAAAAGGCGTGAAGTTCCCATGAGTGATAAAGTTATCGAAGATTTGAAAAAATATATAATTGAAGAACGGTATCAGTTGTTAGAGGGTAAGAAAAAACTCGAAGAAGCACTTTTTATCAATTCAAAAGGAAAACGAATGAGCGGTGAATTATTGGGAGACACATTAAAAAACATGGTGGAGCAAACCCAGCAATTTGACTTAATTCAGAAGGAAATAACGCTTCATTGCCTACGACATAGTATTGCGTACCACTTAGCCGAAAACAATGCAGGAATTGAGTTTATAAAAGGTTTTCTGGGTCATGCCCAAATCAATACCACCTACTTATATGCCATCAAAAACAAAAAAAGAAAACCAGTAACAACATTTTAAAAAATTATTCATGACAAAAGTATCATTAGAAATATATCTCAAACAATACCAAACCACCCAGACTGCTGAAAGTTATCTGTACACCATCAACCACTTTTTGAAAACCAATCCCAAAGCCAAAAGATACAAGTTTCAGGACATAGTGCGGTATATGGATGAAGTGGGTCACAAACAAAAAAACATCCAGTACAGAATTAGAATTTTATCCGCAATCAAAAAATATTATGAATATCTGGTGATGGTGGGACTACGTTCAGACCATCCGTGCAAACGGCTAAATATCAAAAACAACAACAATCAAAAAATACAGGTTCAGGACTTATTTACCAGTGAAGAACTGCAATTGATTTTGAAAAGAGAAAACCGTTATCAATACATAGATACCAGAAACAGCGTACTATTATCATTACTGATTTATCAGGGATTAACCAGTGAGGAACTAACAGCGTTAAAAATCAAAGATGTTGATTTAGATGCAGGTACTATTTATATCAAAGCATCAACGAACCAGAACAGCAGAACCTTGGAATTACTAAATAAACAGATGATAGTTTTATTCAATTATATCAATGAAATACGACCTAAATTACTACGATGCACAACGGATAAACTGCTGTTAAATAAATTAGGGAAACCCATTTCAGTAGATGGTATCCATTCGATTACAGAGCAGTTAAGACCATTGTTCCCAGATAGAAATCTTAATCCCAGAACCATCCGCATGAGTGTTATTTGTAACTGGCTCAATGAAAAGAAACTGCCACTGGAAACAGTTCAGGAGCTTGCTGGTCATAAGTGGCCTGGTACGACTGAGAAATATATCAAGGTGGATAGTCTGCATCAAAGGGAATTGATAAATAAATATTTTCCGATTTAAAATCTAAAATTTTAATATTTTATAAGTTACTATTATCGAAACCCAATCTAAAACCTATCATTTATTTGATGGGTTTTTTTATGCTCCATTGGTTAGGATTATTAACTAATAACTTCTATTTTCGTAACGAAGTAAAAGTTCTTTGAATTATATAATAATCAGTAAATCGCACTAATTACTATTAAGGAAAATTTGTAAATCCCTATAAGATTAAGTTTCAAGGTCAGGAGCGTCAGGATGAAATAGGACTTAATTGGGACAGTTTTAAGTGGAGAAACTATGATTATGCGATTGGAAGATTTATGTGTATCGACCCATTAGCAGAAAAATATACTTATAATAGTCCATATGCTTTTTCTGAAAATAGAGTTATAGATGGACGGGAATTAGAAGGTTTAGAATGGGTTGCAGGTAGTCAAGCCCAACAATGGAATTCAGCATTTAAACAAATGGGGCAAGCTTTTGCGGGTGCATTCGATAAAATGTCAGCAAAAGCAGTGGCTTTTTTCAGTGTTAGTACTGAAATAGCACCTAAAACATCTGTCGAAAAAACAACGTCCGCATCGGCTACAACCAATTTTCTAAATTATGTGAATTTTCAATCTCAAGGAGTAGAATCAAACGCTTTTACTGTTAAAGTCGAAACTAAAACAGAGGTAAAATTTAGTGTTGAAGCAAAAGCAAAAGCTGGAGTTTTAGATGTGAAAGTTGAAAATTCAACAAGTAGAGATGTAAAAAACGGAACAGTTACTAATGAAACCAAAGCTGTAGTTGGTATAGGCAACAATGGTGCTTTTGTTTCTAGTAGTACAGATTTAAAATCTAAAGAAACTACCGTAAGAGGAGGTGTTCAGGTCGAAGCAGAAACTCCTAAAGTTAAAAACACATCTATAAAGGTAGGTGCAAACTTTTCTGTAGGACAAAAAGAAAATTAATAGAAATAAATTACTTAATGAAATATTTGAAATATGAAAAACATTCTTTCTTGTTTTATACTGTTGATTTTATTTGTCAATTGTAATGATAAAAAATCAAGATCAACTTCAAAAGAAAATAATAATAAAGTTGTAGGGAATAATCAATTATTACCAGGATGGAAAACTTACGAGACCAAAGATGTAAAGGTTAATATACCATCAATATGGAAACCAGAAACAATAAAAGATGCATTGTTTTATACACCAATAAATAAAGGTAAAAATGATTTTTACTATGTTATATTAAACTACAATACATCCCAAATTAATAGTAAGGATTATCTAAAAGAGGTTTTTAAAGAAATCTCAAAAAAAGATTCAAATTTTAACTACAATTTAAAGAAGATTAGTTTTAAAAATACCAATCAATGTTATTATTTAGAGCTTTTTACTAATGAAGGTAGTTTTAAATACAAAATATATACTCTTATATATGAAGTAGGAAATCAAATTTATGATTTTAGTTATAAAACATTAGATGATAAAAAAGAGAATGCCAAAAATTATCAAACTTTTTATAGTGTTTTATTTAGTTTTGAATTTAAATACGATAATGTAGTTGATGGTGAGAAGTTTGTTATAGACGATACTAAAACTTTAAAATATGAAGATTTATAAATTAAAAGGCAATGTATCAGATTAGGTGTTTTCTATAAAATAGTATATAAAAACCTGAAAAACAATATAAATTAAATTAATAAAAGAAAAGAGGTGACCTGATGATCACCTCTTTTTCCATCTTTGTCTTCTCGTTTAGCAATGAACAAGCTATTGTTCCCGAAGTAGTATCCCTAGAAACATCAAACACTACAACGATTAAAGGTAATTTTACAAAATATACGATGAGTAGCCAATATCTAATTACGGAGATACAAATTTATTTACTAAGCCAAAAGTTGAATCTAAAAGTCAAGTAAAAGCGACAGCAAAATCTACAGTAGTTGTCGAAGGTGTGACAGTTACTGCTTCGCACACTAAAAGCAAGGATATAAAAACTGGAGATAAAGAGAGTGAATCAAAAGTTGTAGTTGGTGCGGGTGATAATGGAGTTTTTGTTTCTAAAACAAAAACCAATGGAGCTAAAAGCGAAACTAGAGCAGGAGTTCAAGTAGAGCAATCAATTCCAGTTTCGCCAACGAATAAAGTCAAATTTGGTGCAAGTATATCAATCGGTCAATAAAATAATTTCATTATGAAAAACAAAATTTTTTTCTTATTTATTGCTTTAATAGTCTTAAATGCTTGTAAAAAAGCTGAAAATATAAAGACAAATACGTCAACTAATAATCATTTTTGGGAAATTAAAAACCAAGATGCTCGACCTGTAATTGTTAATTGGGAGCAGTATGAAAATGATACAATTAAAATTAAGACCCCTATTGGGTGGAGAATTAAAAAATCGACAGATTCTTGGATATATTTTCCTTATGATAAGAAAAACCCAAAATTGTATTTTGCGATTACGAAGTATAATGTAGCTGAAGTAAACTTAAATGCAAAAAGTTACTTAATTGAAGGATTTAAACAAATTTCTGATAAGATAGATGAATTTCATTATATACTTAAGAAGTTAAGTTTTGCAAATGGAACAGAATGTTATTTGTTAACAATTTTTACAAAAGAAAAAAACCTTAACTACATTACTTATAGTTTAATATGTCAACCTGAAAACCTTATATATGACTTTGCTTTTAAAACGCTAAATAATCAAAAAGACAACGAGGTGAATTACAGAAAATTTCTTCTAATCGCACAAAGTTTTGAAGATGATAAAAATATGGTAATTGATGGTTCAAAATTCATAATCAATGAAGAAAAAGTATTGAAATTTGAAGACTTGAAATAATGGGTAGAGTAATGCCCCAGCTAGCGCGAGCGTCCGGTAGTGTTTCAAAGTTAGTGATATGCATTTTTATATTTCTAACATACTGAAAAAGAACGATAATTAAAAATAATTTAGATAAAGGATAAAAAGAAGAAACCTCGCTAATTGCGAGGTTTTTTTAGGTAATGTATCAGATATGCTGGTGGTTAATTATACTCTGAACTAGGCAAATGATAGTGCCAATCAGGCTGTATTTCAAACTGCCGCAAGGATTGTGACTCCTATCGAAGATATTTATAGTCTAGCTACTAGAAAAGATTTTGATGGCAATGATGTAAATAGAGCACAGGCGGGAATGATGATTTTAATGACTGCCACCCCCGTAAAAGCAGAAGTTAAGGAAGGTATTATTATTGCTGAACATGGAGTGGGGTCCTAAGAATCCAAAAGCAGCAAAATATGAAGCAGCTGCTAAAAAAGAATTTGGGAATTAATAAAATATTTGGATAATGAATAAAAGACAAAAAATAACGGTAGGTTCAATACTTGAAATAAACATTGATGATAAATATTACGCTTATGCACAAATTTTAGATAAAGGAGGTTATGCTTTTTTTGATTATAAAAGTGAAAAACACTTGATCGACTTATCTATACTACAGGAAAAGCCTATTTTATTTATAGTTGGTGTATATGAAGATGTTGTCAAAAAAGGACATTGGTTAAAAGTAGGTAAACTTGATATAAGACAAGAACTAGAAATCCAACCGATGCAATTTATCCAAGACGCTCAACATCCTGATAGATTTGAGTTTTATAATCCAAATACTGGGGATATTACACCTACAACAAAAGATAAAGTTAAAGGATTAGAAAGAGCAGCTGTATGGGATGCCAATCATGTTGAGGATAGGATTAGATCTCATTATGAAGGGACAACAAGTATTTGGTTGAAAGAAGATTTAGAATTATTTAAAGAATAAGTTATAATCTAAAACGAAAAAAGCCCCAAATTGGGGTTTTTTATTTAACATCATTCAGTACGCCTGAGAGTGCATCTTTTAATTTTTTCTTTCCTGCAAAAGCACCACAATATGAAGCAGCTGCAAAAGATTATTTTGAACAAGGTGGTTCTGAGAATTCTAACCCTATAACTAATTAATGTATGAAAAGGATAATTTTAAATTATAGTACCATTATTTATTTAATATGTTTTGTTTTATATACGGTAAATCTACTTTTATTAAGTTTTACGTTCAATACTTTTTTCTTTTTATTGTATAGTTTATTTTGTTTAGTTGCTATATATTTTATTTTTAAAGAAAAATATGTAAAACAGTCATTAATGTTTTTAGGAATTACTAATTTATTGCAATCTTTTAGTCTTATCATTTTTGGATTGTCTTATAAATTTATTCTAGGCCCAGATTTATCTCTTTATTTAATAGATACTGGTGACAAGATAGTAGAGTTTTCTTTTAAAATGTACAATGTAATATTTTATATTAATAAGATTGAAAGAGATAAAACATTGTTTTTAGGTTTAAATTTTATTCATTTATTTCTCTTCTTTGGTTTTGTTATTTTAGCGCATAGGCATTCAAAAAAAGAGTAGTATTTCAAAGTTAACGATATGTGATTTTATATTGCTACCACATTGAAAAGGGATAATTTACAGAAGTAATTTTGATAAAAGGGTAAAAAGAAGAAACCTCGCAATTTCGCGAGGTTTTTTTTGGTGGTGGTTAGTATATCAAATCATTTGAATCTTCCTGTTAAAATAACATTTGGAACTTCAGGGTCTGTGACTTATCTTTACGACTCAGCGGGGATAAAAATACAGAAAACTGTCAATTCTTTGTTGCCAACACCAATTGTTACCACTACCAATTATTTGGGTGGGTTCCAGTACGAAAACAATGTCTTGAAATTTTTCCCAACGACGGAAGGTTATGTAGAACCTAACGGAAGTTCTTACAAATATATTTACCAATACAAGGATCATTTAGGGAATGTGCGATTGAGTTACGGTGATGCTAATGGTGACGGAGCCATTACCAGTGTTGAGATAATTGAAGAGAGTCATTACTATCCTTTCGGTCTTAAGCATAGCGGGTATAATTCTGTGGTCACTTCCACCAATCCTGCTCAAAAAGTTAAGTTCCAAGGACAAGAACGTCAAGACGAGCTAGAACTGAACTGAGATAGTTTCAAATGGAGAAACTATGATTATGCGATTGGAAGATTTATGTGTATAGACCCATTAGCTGAAAAATATCCCTATAATTCAACTTACGCATTCCAAGAAAATAAAATGGGAATGGGTAGAGAGTTAGAAGGTTTAGAACTCGTTCCATGGGGATTATTAGGGACTACTGAAATTATTAGAGTAGGAACAGATATTACAGGTAAAACATCAGAGGTTGCAGGTAAGACTGAAATTCATCATTTAATTCCAAGAGCTGCCAAAGGAAATGATGTTGTCAAGCAAGGAATTGAAGAAGGATTTAAGTTTGAGGGTGCAGAAAATAAAATGCCTTTAGAAAAATTCAGTAAATCAACAGGTAATGGTAGACATGGAAATCATCCTAGTTATAATAAAGGTGTACTTGATAAACTTGGTGAATTCGGTAAAACTGCTGAAGGTTCAAAAACAACAGAAGGCTCAAAAACAGCTTTGGAATTTTTAAGAAATTTAACTCAGGAATTAAAAGAGACAATTAAAAACAATCCTGACAAAAAAATAAATGACGTTTTAAAAAGTGAAACAAGTCCAACAGTAATTGATAATACTGCGATTAAAAAGCCTGAGCTTCCAAAACCTGTTCCAAAGCCAAAACCTGACCCTAACCAAATTATGATATAATAATTTATGGAATATAATTATAATACACCAGAAGAAGCAATAATATCTTTAGAAAAAGCTTATAGTAATAAAGATTTGGAAAATATAATAGCTTCTAAAGATTTTGAAACAGAAGCAAAGATAATATTACATAGAAGTAATATTGCTTTAACAAAAGAGGCTATAAAAGAAACAGCGGAATTATTGGAATTATCACTTATTGACCACTTGCAAAGTAATGGATACCCAAATTTTGAAGATGTTAAAAGAAAGTTCTCAGATTTAAGAGAAATTGAAAATAATCTTTATTTTTTATACGAAACATTACATTATGATGACGGAGAGAGTTATAAAAACAAAATTTTTCTCACACTCATAAATAACAAATGGAGAGTTGCAATGACTGAATAAAAATAGTAGTGTTTCAAAATTAGTGATATGCAATTTTACATTGCTAACGCACTGAAAAAGAACAATAATTAAAATAATTTATTAATGGATGAGCAATATTGCTCATCCATTTTTGTTCTGATATTGTCTGGTAGTGTTGGAATTTGGTACAATAAAGTCTACAAAACCTGAGATTGAAATTGTCTCTATTCACCTATAAATTTATTAATAAAAATATAATATGACGGATATACAATTACAAAATTTAAAGATAAATATTTTTAATCAAGCTAAGATATATATAGAGAATATGGGAGAATTTGCTCCTTTTGGTTCTACAATTCTTAATGATATAATAGCCCCTGTTGGATATTATAGCAATGAAGAAATGGAGTTACTACCTTTGAGTGGAGTGAGAGTTAAGAATAAAAACTTAATTTTTGGATTTAATAAGGTATTAAATTTGAATAAAGTCTTATTAAGCCTAGAAATAAATAATTGTCTTAATAGTAAGATTTATTGTCAGTAGATAGACACCTTAAATGCTCACTTAACATTGTTATCTCCATCCATCAGTTTTTGAATATCATGATAGCGATAATACATAAGCCCGCCAATTTTATTATAGGGAAGAGTCCCATTTATTCTAAGATTCTGTAAGGTTCCAGCTGAAATGCTTAGAAGTTTACGAACCTCATAACTTTTGAGCCATACTCGTGTTTCCTGGCCTTGTTTTTTAGGATACTGTTGATATCTACGAATTTCTTCTAACAGTTCTTTTTTAAATTTTTCTAGGTCATCCTTAGTTATAAGATCCACATTCATAATTCTTATTTTTTGCATTAAACTATACTATCTGAACATATAATTCTGCTGGTTATTTACATAATCAATGTAAAATAAAGGAGGGATAGTACTAAAAAAATATAATTGCGTACGTTTGTCCGACTTTGGCTCTCTTTTATCAGTCAAAATGAAGTTAGGAGCAGTAAGGAGCAGTTAAAATTAAATCCAAATTATACAGGGGAAAGGCGATCTTAATGACTGCCCTTTGAATATTAAATTTCTATATTTTAATTGTCTGTCACATCCGCAGACATCCTCTCTTTGAGATTTTGCATGTCTTCACTTAGCTTATGCTCTATTACCTTTGCATAAATTTGAGTTGTACGAATACTTGTATGGCCGAGCATTTTTGATACACTTTCTATTGGTACTCCATTACTAAGTGTAACAGTAGTTGCAAAAGTATGGCGTGCGATATGAAATGTTAGTGTCTTTGTTATCCCACAAATGTCTGCGATTTCTTTTAGATAGCCGTTCATTCGTTGGTTTGAAATTACAGGAAACACTGTGCCGTTATTTTGTGACCTTGGATCATCTCTATATTTCTCTATTAATTCTATTGCTTGTGGTAACAGTGGTACACGTACACTTGTATCTGTCTTTGTTCTACTTGTGGATATCCATAACCCTCCATCAATACCAATAATAATGTTATTTGGTGCTAATTCAGTAAGATCAATATATGCTAGTCCTGTATAACAACTGAATAGAAACATATCTCTTACCTGCCTCAGACGTTCAATACTAAACTTTTTATTTTCTAACCCTAGGAGTTCTTTACTGGTAAGGCATTCTCGCTCCACTTTGTCAAAATGCTTTTTGAAGCTTGAGAACGGATCTTTGGATAGCCAATCCAATTTTACAGCCATGTTTATCATCTTACGGAGTCTTTCTATGTGTTTCATGATTCCATTGTTGTTTAGGGGCTTTTGATGGTCCTTCGGTACATAATTTAATAAGTAGCTTTCGAAGTCCAAGATGAATCGATAATTTAGTTCTGAAAGAACAATATCGGTCCTATAGTATTTCTCCATGAGGAATTTTCTTATATAGCGTTGAGTTGTATAATAGTTTTTCATTGTGCCCGATGCCAATTTAATTCCTTGCTGCTCATTATGATGTTCTATAAGGGATAACAGTGTAGGAGCCAATTTTCCTTTACCAAGCATCCTGTCACGGATTGCAGGACCATCTATTGCAACATCTGAGAGCAACATCTGTTGGTAGATATTAATAATCTTTGCCTTGAATTGGTTAAGAAACATGTTAAGTTCTGTTATTTCCTTTCGACTTCCCCTTGGCATTCCTTTTTTTATATCCCATTCCGCAGCAGTTACTGAGCGCTTTATTGAGATTTCTGTACGTTTGCCATTTACTGTTATTCTTGCGCATATCGGCATCTTGCCTTGTGCCGAAACCTTTTGTACTTTAAGATAAAATAGTACCCCGAATGTGCTGTTCCTTGTTGTCATATCTACAAAATTTAATGTTTAACATTTTTTTGACACATTCATTAAATTTTGGATGTTGCGACTCACGTAAAGATGGAGCAATTATCCAATAAATTTAAAAGTGCCGAACAAAGCACATTGACTGAATATCATGATGTTAACCCAGTTATTGGGACCTAAACTTAAAAAAACAAAATGGGTAGCCGAATAGGTCCCATTTAGTTTGATACAACTTGAACATTTTGGAGTTAAAAAATAGAAAAACCCCTTAAATCATACGATTTAAGGGGTTTTGACGGCCTATGTAAGGCGTTAGTGTCGGGGTGGCAGGATTCGAACCTGCGGCCTCCTGCTCCCAAAGCAGGCGCGATAACCGGGCTACGCTACACCCCGTATTGCGAGTGCAAATATAAGGTTTAATTCTGCTTTTCAAAATTTTTTTTGAGAAATAAATAAAATTTATTTTGACATCAGTTTTTTGGATTTATAAGAGTGTGGATTTTTTATAATAAAGAGTACATTTGCATTTCAAAAAATATAAATTATGTCGGATACAATAGAAAAAATCAAATGCCTTATTATAGGTTCTGGTCCAGCAGGTTATACTGCGGCCATATACGCAGCTAGAGCCAACATGAATCCTGTTTTGTACCAAGGGATGCAACCAGGTGGTCAATTGACTACTACCAATGAAGTAGAAAACTTTCCAGGTTATGTAGATGGTGTTACTGGTCCGGAAATGATGATACAGTTGCAAAATCAAGCAAAACGTTTTGGTGCCGATATCCGAGATGGTTGGGCAACAAAGGTTGATTTCTCTGGAGACGTTCATAAAGTTTGGATTAATGATACTATAGAATTACACTGTGAAACGGTGATTATTTCTACTGGAGCTTCGGCTAAATACTTGAATATACCGTCTGAGCAACATTATTTAAAAATGGGTGGTGGAGTTTCGGCTTGTGCTGTTTGTGATGGATTCTTTTATAGAAATCAAGAAGTTGTTATTGTTGGAGCAGGGGACTCAGCTTGTGAGGAAGCGCATTATTTGTCTAAATTATGCTCGAAAGTAACAATGTTGGTTCGTAGCGAAAAATTTAGAGCTTCTAAGATTATGGAAGAACGTGTTCGCAAAACCGAAAACATTACCATCTTGATGAATCATGATACTGTAGATGTATTAGGAGACGAGCAAGTGGTTACTGGTGTAAAAGTTAAGAACAAAACCACTGGAGAGATTTTTGATATTCCAGCTACAGGTTTCTTCGTGGCAATTGGTCACCAACCTAACACAGAAATTTTCAAAGAGTATATAACACTGGATGAAACAGGATATATTGTAAATACTCCGGGTACATCAAAAACAAATGTAAATGGTGTATTCGTAGCTGGTGATGCTGCAGATCATGTATACCGCCAAGCAATTACGGCTGCAGGTACGGGTTGTATGGCTGCTCTTGATGCCGAAAGATATTTGGCTTCTATAGAACATGTTCAATTAGAAAAATGTGTGAATTAATTTTTTGAAACCCACATAAAAAAAGTCCCAATTTAGTTGGGACTTTTTTTATGGAAATAAATTAAGGAATTTTTATTTTAATTTCTTGATGAGTTGTGCTTCGCCTAAAAATTTGCGAACCTCAATTTGTGGAGTTCCTAATAAGTTGATTTTTGAACTATCACTGGCGTCAACAATCAATTTTGTTTCGGCTAAAGCATTACAAACTGAATAGCCTTCGGTGGTAATATCAGCATTTTTTATGTTGAATCTACTTCCCGTAAAAACGGTGTTATTGTCTAAACGAATAACGGCATTGGTAGCATCACCTTCTATAGTGGCTACTGATTTTTGATACAGGTCAAAAGCTAAATCTGTTGTAGTAAATAATGCTTTGATTTGTGCATTTTTACTCAATTCTACTTTTGCTTTTTCGGCTTTCAGATTGAGTTCTATTTTTGTTTTGTCATCAGCTTTTAAAGTGAAATTTTTAGAATTCACATTCAAATACAATTTGGCAAAATCAAATGTCGAAAAGGTAATGTCATCTAGCATGACAGCTTCTATTGCATTTACAGTAGTTGAGTTTTTGGCAAGCACTGTTTTTAAATCATTGGTGTATTTTATCCATACCGTTAGTTTCTTGAAAGAGTTGGCTTCTTTGGAGGTATAAATACGAAGCGTTTTTTCTTTGATGTCAAATGAAATGATTTCGTGTAAATTGTCATCAGCTTCAATCTTTATTTCATTCTTAGTGCCTTTCTCTAAGAAAACAGTTAGGTTGTCTTCGATTTCAAGAGCGGTAAAATCACCAATCTCTTTTGGTTTTTCGGTAACGATTTTAGAACCTTTTATTTTTTCTTTGTTTTGACCAATGGCCAAGGTAGTGGTTAGTAGGAATAGTAGAATTGTGTGGGATAGTCTCATTTTATTCAATTAGGTTTTTCTACAAATATAGAAAAAACATTCATTTTTCTTAGAGGATGAAGTCGATGTTTTGAGGATTGTTGTGGTTTGTGTTGGTCTTTAATATTTAAAATTGTGATGGTATTGATTGAACAGTTTTTGTGATTTTTAATATTAAAAATACTGTAAAGATGATTTTTTTGATGTTTTTTCATCTAAAAAAAAATCATCTTTTTAGGTTTATTGAGAGGCATTTCTTGTTTATACGGCTTTATTGCTTACTGTGTTTTTTGAGTGCGATGAACTTTTGTAGCTTTAATGCTATGCTTTTTTACTTTGTGGAATGTGTGGCTTTTAGGTTTTTTCAGGTTATTTATTTGTGAATAATTTACAAAATTGGCTTTTTTTTTATCAGATACAAAATTTACTTTTTTTATTGTTGTTGAAAGTTCTTTTTTTATTGTTTATTGTGTTTTTCTTTGTAAAATAAGATTAATTGGTACGTATTGATAATTTAGTTACTATAAAAATTGTTTTTATTGAATAATTAACAAAATTTTGCGTGTTCTAAATTTAAAAGTAAAATATGAAAAGATTGATTTTTTGTTTTGCCTTTTTGTTGGTTTTGTTAAGTACAACAAAAGCAACATCACAGGTGAAAATTACAGGTATGGTAAAAGAAAATAAGGAAAAGTTGAATCTTCCGGGAGCGATTGTAACTCTGGAAGGTCCTTCTCATGAAATTGTAAAAAAAGACTATGCCGATTTTGATGGTAGTTTCACTTTGAGTGCAGATGTTAAATCGGGAACTATTGTTGTGAATTTTTTTGGTTATGTAATTAAAAAAATACCGTTTACTGTTAAAGACGCTCCAGTAATCGATTTAGGTATAATCTATCTAGTTGAAAGTGGATCAATAGTTAAGGATTTGAAAGCAAAATCATCTAGTATTGATATCGCAAAAGACAGAAAGACTCCTATTGCTTCCTCTACAATTAGAGGGTTTGAATTGAAAGAGCGTATCGGGAATAAAGACTTTGTTGAAGTTACAAGCAATATTCCAGGGGTGTACACTTCAAAAAGTAATGGTAGTTTTTCTGAATCGAATATGTTTATTCGTGGGTATAAACAAGACAACATGGCATTAATGGTTGATGGTATTCCGCTTTCTGATGTAGAAACGGGTAATATTGACTGGTCTGGATTAATGTCAATCAACGATGCGGTAAGTTCAGTTCAGTTACAACGCGGATTGGGAGCTTCTAAATTAGGAAACTCTTCTGTTGCAGGAACAATGAACTTAATTTTAAGAGATTCAGATTCTAAAAGAGGAGGATATGTATTTAATACAGTCGGAAATGATGGTTTCTCAAAATTTGCAGCGTCTCTTTCTACAGGAAGATTAAAGAATGGATTTTCTGCTAACTTATTGTTATCTAATACAAGAGGTGATGGATATGTTAAATCTACAGATTTTGAGGCTTTTTCTTATTTTGTTGCTTTAGGTTTTGCCAAAGGAAAGCATGATTTTCAAGTAAAAGTATTTGGTTCTCCACAATGGCACAATCAGAGAAGTTCTCGAATTGCTATTTCTAGTTATCCAGGGTACAATACAAACGATATTGACCGAAAATACAATCCTAATTGGGGATATTTGAATGGTGAAAAATCAAGTACCAGCACGAATTATGGTCACACTCCTCTAGGTATATTAGAATGGAACTGGAATCTTACTAAAGATACCCAGTTGTCTACAAAGTTATACGGATCTACAGGTACTAAGGGACAAACTCTACTTGCAGGAGGAATACAAGGAGATAGTTTTTATTTGGATAATAATGGTCAAATGGATCTTGATTTTATCTCAAAATACAACAGCGGTGTTCCGGCTAACTACAATGGTGTAGAATATACCAGAATGGCTCAGCCTACAGGAGGGTTTATTAACTCGCTTAATGATGGATATAATTATGATTCTATGGACAACACTACAGGTGTTACACTAGTATCAGAAATAAGTAATAATACCTTTTACGGAGGTATCATGAACTTAAAATCGGATTTAACTAAGAACATAACTTTCAATGTGGGTATCGATGGAAGAAGTTCTGTGTTGAATAAAACAAAATACGTAAATAACCTTTATGGTGCTGACGGTTATGCTTTCAACAGAAAGAATATGACTGATTATACGAGTGAAACTTTTAAAGCAAAACCATCGTACAATATTTTTGATTTAAAAAACGAAGGTGTTTCTGTAGATTACAACTATGATGCTATACTTAAGTATTTAGATGCCTACGCTCAACTAGAATACAGCATAGGGAAATTAAACGTTTTTGGTCAGGCAGGTTTCAACCGTGAGTTTATTGAGCGTGTAGATTATAAACCTCTTGGAGCTCCTGTAGCTGTATCTACTGGAGTTAAAGAAGCAGACGGTTACAGTGCTAAGCTTGGAGTTAATTATAATATTACACATAAACAAAATATTTGGGCGAATATGGGAACGGTTTCTAAGCCTCCTGTTTTTGTAACGGTTTATAGTGGATTGAATAATTTTATTAATCCGGAGATTGTAAACGAAAAATTTGAATCGTTTGAGATAGGATATGGTTTCCGTTCAAGGTATTTTACTTTCAATACCAATGTATATTTGTCGAAACATAAAAATGCAGAGATTCCGTATTATACACCAACTCTTGGAAACTTCGGAACAACTTCTGGTATAAACAGAGCACACAGAGGAGTTGAACTTGATTTTACAGCACCATTGTTTTCTAAGTTTATGCTAAAAGGATTTTTCTCTTACGGAAACTGTGTATATGATACCAATACTGAATATAAATCTTTTAATACTACAACTCAAACCTTTGATAGATCAGTATTGTTAACAGATGGAATTAAAGTTGGTGGTGCGCCACAATTAATGACTGGTATTGGAGCTGCTTATTCATTGTTTGATAAATTTACTTTTGGATCAAATGTAAAATACTTTGATGATTTCTATTCTACAGCCGATTTAGAAAAGTTTGATCCGATTTTCTATGGTGAAGATGCATATAAAGAAACTATTAAATTACCTAGTTTTGCTGTAATGGATGCTTTTGTTTCATATCGTTTACTTATGAACAAAGGAGCTCAAGCATTAGATCTTCGTTTTAATATGGACAATATCTTAAATAGATTATACATTACCGAATCTAATTCTAGTATTAGAAAATCAGATTATGTTAATAGTTATAATTTAAATGAGGGTACTTACGAAAGTACTAACAAAATTTATAAAGGATTGGCAGATGGTAATAATGCCTATTTTGGTTTTGGAAGAACTTGGAACTTCACAGTTCGTTATGAATTCTAATTTATCGTAATTAAAATCTTAAAAAAGGTTGTCTCGCTTGAGACAGCCTTTTTAAATATTAGTTACTAATCAAACGTATATATTGTGTTTTATAAACATGTATAATTGGCGACAGGCAAAAAGAGTTAAGTTGCCACTAGATTAGTAATGTTATAAAGTAAATAGGTATGTTTATTAAAATTTTGAATAATGATTAAATCTAAAATTGTTTTTTTTGCGGTGTTTTTCCTTTCTTCGCTTTCGGTTGCTTTTGCTCAGAAGGTAGATTTTGGTTCTAATTATATCTCGATGAATCAAACTGAATGGTTGAAATTTGGACCTGATAATTCTTATGATGATGCTTTGAATTTGTTGAATGATGAGGGACAGCCCATTATTTTAATTCGTTTTTTGTCAAGTGTTAATGTTGATTTGCAATCTGAAATAAATCCAGAAGGTATAATATACTATGCAAATGTTAAGTTTTTGTCTTTGAATAAAGAATTCGAAATTCAGGATGATAAAAATAATGTTTTAGCATTGTTGTTTAGGTCTAATGTTGTAAATGTTGATAAGACACTGAATGTTAGCAATGTGAATTCTTTGAAGGGTAAGTTCACTCAACTGTTTTCTAATAAATAATTTTTTTGGAGCGTAAGGGCTGCATGATTTAATTAGAATTTTGGTTTTTATAGATATAAAAAAATCATCCACTTTTGATGGATGATTTTTTTTATTTTAATAGGAAAGTAATATAATTTCCTGATAGAGAACTTTGTTTTTATGATTTTGTAAACAAAAATTCTTGACCATTTACTTTTAAGGTAAATTCGTTTTTGGCTTCGTTAAATTGAACTTCGACTCCATTGCTCTCAGCTACAAATTTGTCTTTGCCAACGTTTTGAAAAGAGATAGGAGGACTTTGGCCATCTGTAGGCGTTCCTATAAGAACTCCATCCTCTTCAGTTACTCTAACTTTTATAGGGATTTGGGTGCTTGAATAATCGCCCAAATAACCATCTAAAGCAACGACAACGACTTTTTCTAATTCACTTTTGCCTGAACTCCAAACATTATTTGCTGTGTTTATATCAGGGAAAACATGATCTGGGTCTAGAGTGATAGTCTCAATTTCTTCGGTAGATGCATATTTAAATTCCCAAGACGTATTGCGTTGCCAAATTTCTACAGGGAGTTGTATACGGCTTAGAGCACCACTTTTGGCCTTGATTTCCATAACTACTGGCATAGCCATTTTTTCTAAGTTTTCGATTGAAATGATAGTTCCCAATTTTGGGTCATTTTTCAAATATTTAATTTTTGTAATTCCTTGGTCTAATTGCCAATTGTTTACAAACCAAGCTCTCCAAAACCAGTTTAAATCTTCTCCGGAAACGTTCTCCATTGTTCGGAAAAAGTCATCAGGTGTTGGATGCTTAAATGCCCAACGTTCTGTGTATGTCCTGAAAGCCTTATCGAAACGTTCTTTTCCTAATACTTGTTCACGCAACACGATTAATCCCGAAGATGGTTTATCATAGGCTAGAATACCTACATTTTTTTCTTTCATTCCGTCTGGAGCTGTCATAATTGGCTCTAATTCTGGGTTGAATAGCGCTTTGGCCATTTTTTGCATGTTTCTTGGACGTGATTTGTATTCACCATTATTAAAATCAACGGAACTTAATGAATTGATAAAAGTATTAAACCCTTCGTCCATCCATGCAAATAAACGTTCGTTAGAACCTACAATCATAGGGAACCAGCCATGGCCAAATTCATGATCGGTAACTGACCATAATTCTTCGCCTTTTGATTTCCAATTGCAAAAAACGATTCCTGGGTATTCCATCCCACCTTCGTTACCAGCCACGTTTGTCGCTGCAGGATAAGGGAATTCAAACCAACGTTTGGAGTAATTTTCAATAGATGATTTAGTGTATTCAGTAGATCGTCCCCAAGCTTCCTGCCCTGAACTTTCAACTGGGTATGCAGAAATAGCCATTGATTTTTTACCGCTTGGCAAATTGATTTTTGCGGCATCTATAATAAATGCCGGTGATGATGCCCATGAAACATCACGCGAGTTTTTGATTTTAAAATGCCAGTTCAAAGTAGGTTTTCCTGTAGGTCTTGAAGCAGCATTGGTCACTTCTTCTGCTGAACGAATCATTACGGTTTTGTCACTTTGTGATGCTGTAGTCCATCTTTTTTGTTGTTCTGGAGTATAAACTTCGGATGGATTTACCAATTCGCCAGAGCAAACTACAATATGATTTGATGGAGCGTTTATGGTTACATCAAAATCGCCATATTCCAGATAGAATTCACCAGCGCCTAGATAAGGCAAGGTATTCCAGCCCTTAACATCATCATAAACGCACATTCTAGGATACCACTGTGCCATGGTAAAGATTTTTCCGTTTTTTGTTTCCAAAACACCCATTCTGTCTGAACCAAAATCTGGTGAAATAAAAGAGAATTCTATTTTAAGTTTTATGGAACCTCCATTTGGGTTTATATCCTGCGGAAGAAAAACCTGCATTCTGGTGTCGTTTATCTCGAATTTTGCTTCTGTTTCAGATGATTTTCCTTTATTAGTAGAAATAACTTTTACTGATTTTATTTTATGACCTCCGTCAAGAATTTGTCCCTTGTCTCCGTTACGGCTTCCTGTTATTGGAATTACAGCTTTACCGCGTGAGTTGTTTTTGAACAAATTTTGATCAAGGTTCATCCATAAAAAAGAAATTTTATCCGGGCTATTGTTGGTGTACGTTAAAATTTCGGTACCAACAATTTCATTGTTTTTTTCATGCAAAGTAGCCAACAATTGATAGTCGGCTTTATTTTGCCAATATTTTATTCCAGGTTGGCCACTGGCTGAATGTGTGTCAGTACCATTTTTGGTATAAAAATTAGGTCCAAAAGCCGCTTGATAGTCATACTGTGATTTTGGTTTAGCTGTTGCTTCAGTACTAGAATGTTCTTGCGCTTGAAGTCCCATTCCGCCTAAAAATAAAGCTATAAAGGTAGCTTTGAATTGATTGTTTTTCATAATTGGATTGATTTTGATTGATAATTTTGTAAATAAATTTATACTTGAGTTAGTAGTTAATTGATGGTTAAAAAAAATGATTTCCAATAAAAAAAAACATTCTTGATTAATGAATGTTTTTTTTTATGACTTAGTCTTGCGCAATGTTTCCTCCGGAATGTTCTTCTTTTTGAATAGATTTTGGAGTACCATGATAGCTAATGTTTCCTCCACTTGAAGCTTCAGCTTTTAAGCTTACAATAGGATGAACCATTAAAGATCCACCGCTAGAGGAACTGGCAGTAACTTCATTAGAGAGTAAGTCGGTTGCATCTATTACGCTCCCACTAGAAGCTGAAGTTTCCAGATGTAGTGCTTTTCCTTTGATGTTTTGATTACTCCCGCTGCTACCATCTAATTGGATCGTTTCATATTCTACATTGGCATCAATAGATGCAGCACTAGATGATGATAAGCTTATACTATTACCTTTTAGTGTTGATTTGCTGGTAATGGTAGAGGCTGATCCAGCTTCAAGTTCTTCGATAACCGGCATTTTTACGATTACTTTTTTTGAAGTAACATTTTTAAAATTGCCAAATTTACATGTGATGACAAGAACTCCATTTTCTACTTTTGTCATAATCTCTTTTTGTAAATTATCATCGGCTTCTACAATGATTTCTGTTTTGCTTGATTGTTCAATAACAAGATCTAATGCATTGTTTATCGATACACTTTTAAAATCACCTTGTACATTTCTATGCTCGGTGGTAACATTTCCGCTTCCTGTTATGGAATTGATCCCACTTATCTGATTGCAAGATCCAAAAAACAATGCTACTAAAGTGATAACAATAAATTTCGTGATTAATGTGATAACTTTTATCATGACTATTGATTTTATTTTGATTGAATAATATCACCAGTTGTAATGGTGTGTGTTGTTCCTTCTTTTTTGGCTGAGCCAAGAATTAAATTATAATTTTTAAAATAGGAGGGAAGACCCTCTGCTTGATGATTAATAGAATTTCGAACCTCAAAATGCAGATGTGGAAAGAATGAACTACCAGAGGCGCCAATGAGCGCAATTTTCTGTCCTTTTTTTACTTTATCACCTACTTTCAATCCAGCTGCGCTTTGATTTTTAAGATGGCCATACATACTATATATATTCTCACCATGTTTTATTACAATGTAATTTCCGTATAAAGCTAATGGTTTATCTTTTAGAGATGGAATATCAAAGGTTTTGTCATCTTTCTGATTCATCTCGATAGCAGTAATTTCTCCATCGGCTACAGCCAAAACATCGGTTCCAAAACCAAACCAGTCCGTGTCATTTTTCCCATTATTAAGATATCTTTTTCCTTCTGGATTAAGCACTACAAAATCATAGGCATATCGCATGAAATTTCCAGTAAATCCCAATTGTTTTATTGGAGTGAATTCATAGTCAAAACGTCTGTGATGAGAATAAAAATCATGTCCGTCGTACACCAGTATTTTGTTTTTTAGCGGCAGAATGAAATCTGTTGCTTGCTCATAATCTCCAGGAATAACTACTTTTTTGATTTCAATACTGTCATTGAAAGTAAACGTATATTCCAGTTTATCGGTCATACTGTTTACATCCGGAAAAGGATTAAAAAGTAGGTTAGTTGAAACACTATTCCATTGAATGTTTGGAATAGTGTTTATACTTGGAGCGGTTCCGTTGTTATCCAAAAACTTTTGTTGTATGAGTTTATTTTGTTTGTCAAAGAGCGACACTTCCAATCGGGTTAATTTTAAACTATCCTTAGATTGGTTTTCAATAATAAAATCAAAATTTAAACTGGATTGTCCTTCGATTTTTTCTTTTAGAGGATGTTCTGGTTTGTATTCAATTTTAATTTTATTTTGAGCATTTGTAACCAGTACGGTTAGACCAAAAACGAGTACAATAAAAGATTGAATGACTTTCATGATTCTTATTCGGTTTTAATAATGATACCGTCTTTGTTAATTTTTAATTCTTTAAAATTCTTTTTGGTTTTAACAACTGAGTCACTTTCTACAGTAACTCCATTTTTGTTAATGGTTACATTGGTTTCATTGTCAGTGTCATCCTCATCGATGTCGTCACCATCTTCATCGTAATCTGTAGGGCAATTTAGGCATTTTATTTTATTTTCCTCTACTCTAAAGACATCGTTGTTTGATTCTGGGTGCCATAAAAAGAAATCGCTATCCGTAATATCATAATGCTCCATAGAGTCATCTGGTTTTAATAATGTTCCTTTTGGTAAGAATACAGTAATTTCAATTTCCTGATCACGGAATTTGTTTTTCAAATCAGTGATTAAATAATTGTCAAAGATTAATTGGTTACCTACAATTTTATAGTTGTATTTAATAGCTTCGGCTCTTTTTTTAGCTTCAGACAATGTTTTTCCTTTGGCTTCTTTTTCAATTTGAATGTAGGCAAATTTCTCTTCAGATTTCGCAATTTTAATGCTCACTTCATTAGAGTAAATGATATCATTATTCAAAGAATCTTGAGTAATCATGAAATTATCTCTGTCATCTACATCTTTGGCAAAATAATCGTTGTGTTTGAATTTAATCACAAGAGTATCCGTTGGTTTTATGTTAAAGGTCTCTTTTTGAACCGATCTGCCATTTATTGCAAAAGCTGTAGCTTGTTTTACTCCAATGGATATCGCAAGTGAAACGGCAATTAACCAAAGGGCTAATAAAGTGTATTTTGCAATATTTCCGATAGATTTCATACTAGGAGCCAATAATTTGAAACCTAATAAAGTCATAAAGAAAAAAGGAATTCCAACAGCTAAAAACATTAATAAACCAAAAGACCAAATTGGATAATCCGTATAGTTCCCTGCTTCTATAAAAGTTTGCCAAGGAAAGTCTATAGGTGAGCTAGTTCCTAAAGTGAAAACCCCAATGAATAGCATAACCAGTACTACCATGCCGCTCATTATTAAAATTACTCCTAAAAATTTGGCAAAAATGGTAAAAACTGTCGAGATAAAATCTCCAAAGCCACTTCCTATTCTTTCAGCTCCGCTTTTTACTTGATTACCAAATTTATCATAGTTAGCATTTTTTAATTTTTCGGAAACACTATCAAATTCTTCACGAACTTTTTTTTCAATGTTTGAAATCGTTACAGGTTCACCGGTCATTTCCAGTTTTTCTGAAGTAGTTATTGCTTCTGGAGTTACAATCCAAAGGATAATGTAAGCTAAAATTCCAGTTCCAAATCCAGCAAAAACAAATATCAAGAACATGATTTTTAACCAAACTGAGTCAATCCCAAAGTAATGTCCTAAACCGGTTGCAACACCACCAATCATTCCGTTTTCTTTGTCACGGTATAATTTTTTTGTGGATCTGTATGTATTAAAGTTGGCATTTGTAGAAGCGTTAGGATTGTCTTCTTCGATGATGTAATCTTCGGGCTGCCCCATTATAGATATTATTTCATCAACTTCTTTAAGAGTGACAACATGTTTTTCGCTTTTTTGTTTTTCTGACAATAATTCAGAAACACGCATTTCGATATCCTTGATGATTTCTTCTTGCCCTGATGATTTAGACAACGATCGTTTGATAGCGTCAAAATAACGGGTTAATTTTTGGTATGCATCTTCATCAATATGGAAGAACATTCCACCTAAATTTATATTTACAGTTTTGTTCATGACTATTATTTTTGGTTGGTTATTAAGTTTACGGCATCAGATAATTCTGTCCAGGTGCCATCTAGTTCTTTTAAAAAGGTATGACCTATCTCGGTCAGACCATAATATTTTCTTGGTGGTCCTGATGTAGACTCTTCCCAACGATAATTGAGTAATCCGTCGTTTTTTAATCGAGTCAGTAGCGGATAAACGGTTCCCTCTACGACCAATAATTTAGCGTTTTTTAAAGTGTCTAATATTTCTGAGGTGTAGGCATCTTTTTCTTTTAAAACAGATAAGATGCAAAACTCAAGAACACCTTTACGCATCTGGGCTTTTGTGTTTTCAATGTTCATAATTCCTTTATTTGATTAGATTTGTTGATTAAACAGTTCATTTTTTGATTGATGATTGATGATGATTGATTCTGTATTATTGGTTATTTCAGAAATGGTATTGTTAGAGGGTAATTGTATTCTTCCCCATTAGACGCTTTGATTGAAGCATAAATGACTAAAAAGAATTCAGCTACTTTCATACAGGCAAATCCAAAAAGCGCTATGGCACCAACTGTTAAAATTCCTATGCTGTTTCCAAAAGCAAAATTCTCAAAAACGATATCATTATTGTTTACAAAATCATTGAATGAAACATTCTTTAAAATAGTAAACAAAAAAGCTGGAATTGCGATCATGGCAAAAATTAAAGAGTAAACTAAAATACTCAATTGAAAATTCAATGCTTGTTTACCATTGTGATCTACAAATTCTGACTTATCTTTTTTTGATGTCCAAATGATAATTGGAAATATATAATTCCCAAAAGGGAAAATATATTGGCTAAAAGTGCTTAAGTGTGTAAAAGCGGCAATGTTTCTTTCGGTTGTAGTTTCCATTTTTTTGATTTTTTGATTTCGTTTTTTGACTGATGATTGATGATAGAAATTAATTAAATGACTTACCTAGTAATTTCTTATACAAATATATGTTCAAAAGAGGGTATCTTGTATCGCATAGTAGTGTATATTAACATAATATTAACAAAACACAGTCATTTTGAAAGAAAATACATATATATTGTTGTTTTTTTATTTTGTTTTGCCTGAATAAAATTAACAAGCTCAAAAAAATAGGATTATTGTTGTTCAATATATAATGTATAGTTTAAAATGTAGTTGCAAGGTTATTATTTAGATCTTGGTAATTAGTAAAGAGTGATTTTGCCTTTGGTACATTATAAAGGAAGGGTCTATATATTAATTATTATTAGGTTAGGTTTTCTGTAAATTTCTAAATGTATTTATGATACAATTTACGCTTCTTGCTAATTACAAATAGTTATTCATTAACTACTGAACTATAGCGCCAAAAGAAAGATATTGAGTTAATTGTTGTTTTTTGTATGTATGCATAGTATTTTTTGTATTTTAGCAAAAAAATAACTCAAATTATGGAATTAACAGTATCTAAGTTCAATAGGTTTATATTTTTCAAATTACCGTCAGCGTTTTTATGTGGCGTTCGGTTAAAACATATTGATGAAAATAAATGTATAGTATCTGTAAAACACCGTTGGATTAATCAAAATCCTTTTAATTCTATGTATTTTGCAGTGCAAGCGATGGCAGCAGAGCTGTCTACAGGAGCCATGGTTATTTATCAAATTCAAAAAAGTGGTCGAAAAATATCAATGCTTGTGGCCAATAATAAATCTAATTTCTCCAAGAAAGCAACGGGAAGAATTACTTTTGTTTGCAACGATGGACATTTAATTGCAGATGCGATTCAGAAAACAATTGCAACTGGTGAAGGACAAACTTTTTGGATGAAATCTATTGGGACCAATGAGCAAGGAGTGCAGGTATCTGAAATGGATTTTGAATGGAGTGTTAAGCTTAAATAAATGATCTAAAATTATAAAAAACAAAAAAAGCTTCGTTGTCTTAAACGAAGCTTTTTTTAATATAAGGCAATAGTGAATTAATAATTAAATAGAAAACAACCTTAAATTTATTCTAGAGAGTTGTATTCTTGAGACGAATAAAAATCTATATCAAAAATAGAAAATCTAAGCCGTAATAATCTTAAAATAATCTTAAAATTGAAATCTTAACATTGCCTGATCCTAAGTGAAAATTGAATTATTAGGAATTAGATTTTAAATATAAAGGTGACAATTTGACATTTTATAAGTTTTGGCAGTACTTTTGCAATCCATAAAAAAGAATAAAAAAGATGTTTAAGAATTTTTTTAAAAATAAAAGTAATATGACTACAGAAAATACAGAATTCGATCAAGAAATAGATGATGTAACTTTAGAGAATAATGCAAATGGTGAGCAACTTATTATTGAAGAATTAAGTGTTGAAGAACAATTGACCCAAGACTTAGCTAAAGAGAAAGATAAGTTTTTGAGATTGTTCGCTGAATTTGAAAATTACAAAAGAAGAACCACAAAAGAGCGAATTGAGTTGTTTAAAACGGCTAATCAAGATGTATTGCTTGCTATGTTACCAGTTTTGGATGATTTTGATAGAGCAATGGTTGAAATCAACAAAGCTGAGGATGAGTTGTTGTCAAAAGGAGTGGAGTTAATCCATGAGAAACTAAAAAACACATTGGTTTCTAAGGGATTAGAGTTGGTGGATGTTAAGGCAGGTGATGCATTCGATGCTGATTTTGCAGAAGCAATTACTCAAATTCCAGCAGCATCAGACGATATGAAAGGAAAAGTTGTTGATGTTCTTGAAAAAGGATACAAATTAGGAGATAAAATTATACGTTTTCCAAAAGTGGTTATTGGTAACTAAAAAAATAAAACACTAAAATAAAAAATTCCAAATTCCAAAATGAAATTGATTTAAAGGACAAAATTGCAGTTCGTTAAATTGGTATTTGGAATTTTAAAAGAAATAGAATTTACTTTTAGTTTTTTTAGAATTTATTTTAATTATGAAAAAAGATTTTTACGAGATATTAGGCATTTCAAAAAGCGCTGATGCTGCTGAAATTAAAAAAGCATACAGAAAAAATGCATTAAAATATCATCCTGACAAAAACCCTGGCGACAAAGAGGCAGAAGAAAAGTTCAAATTGGCCGCAGAAGCTTATGAAATATTAAGCGATCCTGCCAAAAAAGCAAAATACGATCAATATGGTCATCAAGCATTTGATGGTTCAGGAGGCTTTGGCGGAGGTCATGGCGGAATGAATATGGACGATATCTTCAGTCAGTTTGGGGATATTTTCGGAAGCGGTTTTGGTGGTTTTGGCGGAGGCGGAGGCGGAGGTCCTCGTCGCGTAAAAGGAAGCAATTTGCGTATAAAAGTAAAATTGACTCTGGAAGAAATTGCTAATGGTGTTGAGAAAAAAGTAAAAGTAAAACGTAAAGTTCAAGCTGCAGGGGTAACCTACAAAACTTGTTCTACTTGTAATGGTCAAGGACAAGTAATGCGTGTTACCAATACAATCTTGGGTAGAATGCAATCAGCTTCAACCTGTCCAACCTGTGGAGGTTCTGGTCAGATTTTAGATAAAAAACCTTCTAATGCTGACTCTCAAGGTATGGTTGTAGATGACGAAACCGTTTCTATAAAAATTCCTGCAGGGGTGGTAGACGGAATGCAATTGAAAGTTTCCGGTAAAGGAAACGATGCTCCAGGAAATAGTGTGCCAGGAGATTTGATTGTAGTTATTGAAGAAATTGAGCACGAATATTTGAAACGTGAAGGTGAAAATCTTCATTATGATTTATACATCAGTTTCGCCGAAGCGGTTCTAGGAATTTCTAAGGATATTGAGGCTGTAAACGGAAAAGTTAGAATTAAACTGGAAGAAGGAATTCAATCTGGTAAAATTTTAAGATTAAAAGGAAAAGGTATACCAAGCGTTAATGGTTACGGAAGCGGAGATTTATTGGTTCATGTAAATGTTTGGACTCCAAAAACCTTAAACAAAGAACAAAAACAGTTTTTTGAAAAAGCGTTAACGGATGATAATTTCACCCCAAGTCCAGAGAAATCAGACAAATCATTCTTTGAAAAAGTAAAAGATATGTTTTCTTAGCTTTTTTAAAGCATCTAAAAATACAAACCCATCCTGAATTAAAATTAGGATGGGTTTTTTATTATATATTTAAAGTATTTCGCCTTGAAATTTTTTACTTTTACGCCAATTAAAAAAGTAGCATGAGTAACATACTTGAAGTAAGTAAAGTAGTTAAGCGATACGGTGATTATGTGGCGCTTAACGAAGTTTCATTAACCGTACCCAAAGGAAGTATATATGGGCTTCTAGGTCCAAATGGAGCAGGGAAAACCTCTCTTATCCGAATCATTAATCAAATTACTTTACCAGATAGTGGCGAAATCATCCTTGATGGTGAAAAGCTTCAGCCTAAACATATACAGCATATAGGATATCTTCCGGAAGAAAGAGGATTGTATAGCACCATGAAAGTGGGAGAACAATGCTTGTATTTGGCACAAATGAAGGGTTTGTCTAAAGCAGAGGCCAAAAAGCAACTCGAGTATTGGTTTGATCGCTTGGGTATTCAAGGGTGGTGGAATAAAAAAATTCAGGAGTTGTCTAAAGGAATGGCACAGAAAATTCAATTTGTGGTTTGTGTTTTGCATAAACCTAAATTATTGATTTTTGATGAGCCTTTTTCAGGTTTTGATCCTGTGAATGCCAACGTAATCAAAGACGAGATTTTGGCATTGAAAGATGAAGGAGCTACAATTATTTTTTCGACCCACAGAATGGAAAGTGTCGAAGAATTGTGTGATCATATAGCATTGATTCATAAATCGAATAAATTGATAGAAGGAAAGCTAATTGACGTGAAAAGACAATTCAAAACCAATAATTTTGAAGTGGGTATTTTGTCGGACAATGTAGAGGGCTTAATGTTCGATCTTACTCAAAAATTTACTGTAGGTCAAGCCAATTTCAAATCAATTAACGACGAGATAAAATTAGAGATTCAACTCGGGAATGCTACACCAAATGAATTGCTAAATGTTCTAACACAACGCGGACAAGTAACCCATTTTGTTGAAAAAATCCCAAGTGTACATGATATCTTTATCCAAACAGTAACAGGATAGATTGATTGGATTGTTGTTTTTTTAATCGTGAAGTCTAAAAAACCAAAAATCGAACAATCCAACAATCGAAAGATCAAATAATCTAAAAATAGAATAATTTATATAAATGAGTATAATATCATTAATCATAAAAAGAGAGTTTATTGCCAAAGTACGCAATAAGTCTTTTATAGTTATGACTTTTTTAAGTCCATTGCTTTTTGTTGGTATTGCAGGGTTCGTAGCTTATTTAAGTTCTATGAAAGCTGATACAAAACGTATTGCTATTCATGATGAATCAGGTTTGTTTGTCAATGAGTTTGTGACTCAAAATGATAAAAACAGCGAATACAAGTACCTTGATTTATCAGCTATAGACCTAAAGTTTCTTAAGGACAGTATTGCCAATGAGGATTATGAAGGACTGCTTTATATACCAAAGACAAAAACAAACAAAGATTTAGAAAATAAAATCGAGTACATATCCAATAGTAGTCCAAGTATAGTTTTTATCGAAAAAACCCAAGCTGTTATTGCCGACAAGTTGACAAAATCGAATATGGAAATGGCTCATCTGGACACTTTGGCAATAAAAAATGCAAAGGCAGATATCAATATAAACTTGTCGAAAGCCTCTGGTGAAGAAAGTATTATAGGACTGAATGAAATAAAAATTGCAATTGGGGGAGCTTTTGGTTATCTCATCATGATGTTCATAATTATTTACGGAAATATGGTGATGCGAAGCGTTATAGAAGAAAAAACGAACCGTATTGTTGAGATTATCATTTCATCGGTAAAACCATTTCAGCTAATGATGGGAAAAATAATAGGAACTTCATTAGCGGGTTTACTACAATTTTTAATCTGGACTGTTATAGGTTTGTCTTTAATGTTTGCTGCATCGGCATTTTTTGGGGTGAATATTGGGCCGACTTCTAGGATTTCTCCGGAAATAATGCATGCAGCCCAGCAAGAGTTCACAGGAACGGCTCAATTGTATATCAAAGAATTATGGAATTTACCAATAGCCAGTATATTGGTTGGTTTTGTTGTATACTTTGTTGGAGGGTATTTTTTATATAGCTCTTTTTATGCGGCAATTGGTGCGGCAGTTGACAATCAGACAGATTCACAGCAATTTCTTTTGCCAATCATCATGCCATTGATGTTGAGTGTCTATGTTGGATTTTTTACGGTAATTAATGATCCTCATGGGACTATAGCAGTGATTTTCTCGATGATCCCACTTACATCTCCTATAGTAATGCTAATGCGTATTCCTTTTGGAGTGCCATGGTGGCAAATAGCAATTTCAGTATCTTTATTGTTTGCAACATTCTTTGGTGTGGTTTGGTTTGCTGCAAAAATTTACCGTGTGGGAATATTGATGTATGGAAAAAAGCCGACATGGAAAGAATTGTATAAATGGTTGAAGTATTAAGAAAACCAAAGTGAATTTGTTTTTCAGAACAAAGTATTTGTAGAGTAAAATAATTAAATAAAGGAGTTATTTATGTCAAAAATTCTAATTATAGAAGACGAAGAAGCAATTAGACGAGTATTAGTTAGTATACTGTCTGAAGAAAATGAGTCTTATCAAGTTGAGGTTGCGGAAGATGGCGTAGTTGGACTTGCTAAAATTAAAAATAGCGACTATGATTTAGTTTTATGCGATATAAAAATGCCTAAAATGGATGGTGTAGAATTATTGGAAGCTGCAAAAAAAGTAGATCCAGAGCTTCCTATAGTGATGATTTCAGGTCATGGTGATATGGAAACGGCCATTAATACTATGCGTCTTGGAGCTTTTGATTACATTTCAAAACCACCAGATTTAAACCGATTGTTGAATACGGTTCGAAATGCATTAGACAAGAAAAAGCTTGTTGTAGAGAATAAAATCTTAAAGAAAAAAGTTAGTAAAAAGCATGAAATAATCGGAAATAGCGAATCGATCAATCAGGTAAAAGTGATGATTGAAAAAGTAGCTAAAACCGATGCAAGAGTACTGATTACCGGGCCAAATGGAACCGGGAAAGAATTGGTTGCCCATCAATTGCACAATAATAGTGATCGATCTAATGCGCCAATGGTTGAGGTCAATTGTGCGGCAATACCAACTGAGCTAATCGAAAGCGAATTATTTGGTCACATCAAAGGAGCCTTTACATCGGCAGTAAAAGATCGCTTAGGTAAATTTGAAGTGGCAAATAAAGGAACTATTTTCTTAGATGAAATAGGAGACATGAGTTTGTCGGCTCAAGCCAAAGTGTTACGCGCACTACAAGAAGGTATAATTACAAGAGTGGGTGCAGACAATGATATTAAAATTGATGTTCGAGTTATTGCAGCAACTAATAAAAATTTAAAAACTGAAATAGCCGAAGGTCGTTTCCGTGAAGATTTATACCATCGTTTGGCCGTAATATTGATTAATGTGCCTTCGCTAAATGATAGACGTGAAGATATTCCGGCTTTACTTGAACATTTTGCAAAACAAATTGCTGCAGAACAAGGAAATGCTGTTAAGCATTTCTCGGTAGATGCAGTTAATTTATTGAAAGAATACGACTGGACAGGTAACATTCGAGAATTAAGAAATGTAGTAGAACGCTTGATAATCCTTGGTGGAAATGAAATTTCCGAAAATGATGTTAAAGCTTTTGCGAGTAAATAAAATTAATTTAATGATTTTAAAATTTAATGATTTAAAGATTTGGCATTTGTTTTAATCTTTTAATCTTTCCATTTTTTAATCTTTCAATCATAAGAAATGAAACTAAAAAAAATAAACGAAAAATTGCGTGAAGCCCTTGTTGAAAATGGTTTGACAGAAGCCAATACCATGCAACAAGAAACTTTTTCGATATTAAAAAGTGGTGCAGATGCCATTATTATTAATGAAAAAGGAAGCGGAAAATCTACAACTATTGTGATTAATGTAATTCAGCAATTGGTTTGTGAGGGAGAGGAATCACCTCGTGCATTGATCATGGTAGAGGACAAAGCAAAGATGCTTGAAATGGAAAAGCTCTTCGAAATATACGGACGTTACACGAACTTGAGAGTGTATGGCGTTCACGATAAAGGAGATATGGACTATGATAAAAATTATGTTTCGGCAGGTATAGATGTACTTATAGGAACTCCGAGTAAATTGAGTGATATGTTTTCTACTGCGGGGTATAATGTAAACCGATTGAGAATGTTTATTCTTGATGATGCAGATTCGATTTTGAAATTGCGTCATGAAACAAAAATCATGAGAATTTCAAATAGTATCGCCAAAACACAACGTATTATTTTTACGGATCAGCTTACGGAACGAATAGATATTCTGGCTGACAAAATGCTAGTGGAGCCTTATGTCTTTGATTTTAATGAAGAATATGATGAAGACGAGGAGGATTTCGATGAAGAGGAATTGGTAGATCAAGATGTTGATGATTTTGAAGAAGAAGATGAGGAAATAGATGATGATGAAGAATAAGTTATAGAGGCTGTATAGTGAAAGAAGGAATATAGAGCTTTAGTTTACCAACAAGAGAAATATAATTATAAAATAATAGTATTATGGGATTAATGAAAGTGTTTTCGGGAAGTGAGATTTTGGCTTTGGCTCTTCAAGAAAAAATAGAAGCTGCTGGAGTAGAAACTTCAATTAAAAATAACATCCAATCGGCTCGTTTGGCAGGTTTTGGAAACTCGGATTTGGCAGTTGAGGTTTTTATTCAAGAAACAGATTTCGCAAAAGCAAACCCTGTTATCGAAGAATTTAGGATGAGTATTTAATGAATACTAATCATTAAAATAATTTGAAAAACCTTGAGACTTAGTTAGAATCAAGGTTTTTTAGTGTTTATAATTAAGATGAAGCAAGCAAAATATAAAATGATAGTTTTAGATCTGGATGACACTTTGTTGACAGATGACCATAAAATTTCTGACGAGAATAAAGAAATGATTTTCAAGGCCCAAGAGTTGGGTGTTTATGTAGTTTTGGCATCAGGACGACCAACATCTGCCATGACAGGCTTTGCCAAAGAATTAAAATTGGATTTTTATAATTCGTATATGCTTTCCTATAACGGAGCAGTAATTACGGATTTAAAAGAAAATGAAATTCTTTTTGAACAAACCTTAACTAAGGAGCAAATCCATGAATTGTATGATTATAGTTTAAAGAGTAAAACGCATATCATTACTTACCTAAATGATGAGATTGTAAGTGAAACCAATTCGGAATATATTGATGTAGAGAAACACATCACAGGTTTAGAGCACAATAAAGTACCTAGTTTTAAGGCAGCTGTCAAGACTAATGCCGTAAAATGTATTTTGCTAGAAGAGCCTTCTTATCTCAAAACTGTTGAAGACGATTTGAAATTGGCAATGCCGCATTTAAGCGTTTCGATGTCAAAACCGTTTTTTCTGGAAGTTGCACAAAATGGAATTGACAAGGCGCACAGTTTAAAAATATTGGCTGAAAAATTAGATATCCATCAAAGTGAAATTATAGCAGTTGGGAATGCTGGAAATGATTTGACAATGATAGAATATGCAGGTTTAGGTGTTTGGGTAGAGAATGTAACTCCAGAATTGCGTGACAAAGGAGACCTTATAGTTGCTTCTAATAATAATCACGGTGTGGCTGAAGTAATCAAGAACTATATATTGAATTAAAAGATATAATAAACGGCATAAAAAAAACGTCTCATGGTTGATGAGACGTTTTTTTTATGGAAATTAAAATGTTATTTTTTAGCTACAGAGATGAAATAATTGTTTCCATCCCCAAGAGTTAATTTTACTCTTTCGTCACATACATCTATATTAAATTTACCATTGTCGTAGCAAGTACAAGTTGTTTTTTTGTCTTTTGACATTTCATTGTCACATTTTCCTGTTTTATAACCTGCCAATTGTGGAGTATAAAAAGAAACTAAATCTGTTGAAGCTGTCACTAATGAAATGATACTTGCCGAGTTGTCATTAGCAATACGGTAAACTATTCTATCAGTATAATTGATGTTGTCAACAGATACTTTACGGATGTAAGTGTAAGAAGTTGAAGAGGCTTCAACTGATTTTTCCTCAAATTTAAAGCCAAGAGCTCTGATGTCTAGATTGAATTTTTCTTGTGAATTATAACTCGCCCAAGTAGTCAAAGTACTAATCGTTGGAAAAGGATTTTTAGTAGCTATAGGTGCAGCTGCTGGTGTATTTTGAGCTTGTGAGCAAAGTGTAATAAATAGTAGGGAGATTGTGAGGTAGAATGATTTCATTTTGTGTTTGTTTATTTTAATATTGACCTACTCTTTATGGTTTTCGGCAGTCCCATTTATTGTTATTAGTATTGTACGTTTTGTTTCTAAAGTGTGATTTTTATAATGTTAAGGCAACTCTATCAAAATGCAACGCCTTTAATTTAATTCATTTCTTAAAACAGATTTTATCTGTTATTATTACTTACCCACTGAATTATTTTTTTAAATAATTTGTTATTTGAGATTTCGAAAACGGGACATTACAACTTTATTTTGTGTAAGATAAAGTTAGTACCGTTGAGTTGTTTTTGGAGGTGTGAAATTAATATTTAAATAAATAAGAACAAAACCTGTGAAAGGAAAAATTTCATTTTATTCTTATTCTTTTAAATTGATAGCACCTTATTCGTACCTATTTAATTGTGAGGTTAATATTCTAAAGGAGATTGTAAAAGTTGCATTTATGAGTTATCAGAAAAGAGGAGATGTAGCAATAATTGGGTTAAAATGCTTAGTCGATTTGCTTTTAATTCAGTAATTGCGACAAATTATTGAAAATTTAATAGATTGGTTTTTTAAAAACAAAGGAGCACTATTGCTAGTAACTCCTTATTTTGTTTTGTGATTTTTTAGAAAAATCTATTTAGCTTCATAAGTAACTTTGCTAATATCAACCGTCATTTCGTTTAGTCTTTTTGCAACATCCGCAGGCATTTCTTTTTGATATTGCCCGCCTAAAATTGAAGCTAAAAATTTTTCTGTTTCTGCAAACATGGCCATATTGTTAACTGGTTTTCTAAATCCATGACCTTCATCATCTGCCAAAAGATAAGTTACTTTTTTTCCTTTTTCCCTTAGAGCAATTGTGATTTGATCTGCTTCGGCTTTTTTAACTCTTGGATCGTTTGCCCCTTGAATGATTAATAATGGTTTTACAATTTTGTCTGCACTAAATAAAGGGCTGGCTTCGCGAATGCTTTTTTTGCCTTCTTCAGTATTTGGGTCTCCCACCATACCGTATAAAAATGCTCTTCCAGATTCCCAATAGGCAGGAATAGATTCTAATAAAGTAAAAATGTTGCAGGGACCAACAATATCAACACCACAGGCATACAAATCTGGGGTAAAGGCCAAACCTGCCAAAGTTGCGTAGCCACCGTAACTTCCTCCCATTATGGCCACTTTGTCTTTATTGGCGATGCCTTGCTCTATTAAATATTTTACACCATATGTAATATCGTCCTGCATTAATTTTCCCCATTGTAAGTCACCAGCATTTAAGAACTTTTTGCCATAACCTCCACTAGCTCTAAAGTTGGGTTGCAAAACGGCATAGCCTCTGTTAGCAAGAAACTGAGCATAAGAATTGTATCCCCATTGTACTCTAGGACCTTTTGGACCACCGTGAATTAGCATAACAACCGGTAGATTTTTGTTGCTTACACCAACCGGTAATGTTAAATAGGCGGTTATTTCTAATCCATCACTGCTTTTATAATGAACAGAGTTCATTTCTGCCAAATATTGTTCTACCTTTTTTAATTCAGGTCTTGGAACATATTGCAATATTAATTCTTTGGTTTCAGTATTAAAAAAATAGGCTTCGGATGCATATTTGTCTCCCGAAACGGCTATTAGAAACTTTTTATAATTCTTGGTTGCACTTTGAAAATCTACTTCTCTACCAGGGAATTTACTTTTTAGATAGTTATAATTAGTTTCCCATTCTTTGTTTTTCCAGTAGTATTGAGTTTTATCGTCTGTATATGAAGTGTAAATTATTTCTCTTGTGTTTTCATCCATAGATAAACTACCAAAATCTACTTTGTTGTTGGGATCACTTTCAATTTTGGTTAATTTATTATTTTCAATCTCTAATGTAAAAAGTGATGAAAGATTTAAATCTCCTTTGTTAGTAACCAAATAAGCTAGTTTATTGTCACGCGACCAACCGGCAATATAGGCTTGTTCTGTAACTGAGGTTTCATAAATTGGAGTCAAGGCTCCACTTGCTTTTTTATACATTACGGTATTTCCCTTTTCATCGGTTTTGGATAAAACTCTTAGATTTTCGTCCCAATCAAAATCATAGCCTGTTATTCTGTCTTTGTTTTCATAGATTTTGGTAAGCTGACCATTTGAAATTTTCAATTGATACAAATCATGCCAAGCTTTGTCTCGGTCATTTAACCCAACCATTAGTAGGTCTGGATTTTTTTTGCTTACAGTATGTATTTGGGCAGCAACATCTTTTAGAGGGGTTAGGTTTCTCGATTCAGGAATTTTTCCTACCGCCGTTTTATCAGTTGGATTCACTGCATAAATGTTCATGTTTTCATCACCATTTTTATCCTTTATATATAATATGTATTTGGAATCATCTGTCCAAAAATAGGTTTGCAAAGGTCTTTTGCTATCAGTAAGTGTAACCGCTTTTTCAAAAGGCTCATCAAATTTTTTAACCCAAATATTCATGATACCTTGATATTCTTTCATGAAAGAAATCCATTTTCCATCGGGACTTAATTGACCTCCCGCTATTTCGGGATTTCCAAAAAAAAGCTCCCTGTCTAATACAGGAGCTGCGGCTTGGTCTGTTTTGGTTTGAGCAATTATACTATTAACAGACGTTAGGAGTATAAAGAGGAATAAAGCAACTTTTTTCATACATTATGGTTTTAATTGGTTTGAGTTTTAGTGGTTATTTTGGAAAAAAAAGTTGTAAAATTTAGTCTTTTTATTTCTAGGTTTTCTTTGTAAATTTGCAACCGATATTTGCATCAATGTAAATATAATAAAAAATCACGTAAGTGATTGATTATCATTATGGAGAATAGAAAAAAAGTTGCTTTTTACACGCTTGGTTGCAAACTGAATTTTTCAGAAACATCAACCATTGCCCGTAATTTGGAAGATGAAGGTTTTGATCGAGTTGATTTTGAGGAAGTAGCTGATATGTATGTGATCAATACTTGTTCGGTTACTGAGAATGCTGATAAGCAATTTAAGCAAGTTGTGCGCAAAGCGATGAAATTAAATGATAAAGCTTTTGTAGCCGCTGTAGGTTGTTATGCCCAATTAAAACCAGAGGAATTAGCTAATGTTGATGGAGTAGATTTGGTTCTTGGAGCTACCGAAAAATTTAAGCTTGCTGATTATATCAATGATTTATCGAAGAATGATTTTGGAGAAGTGCATTCTTGTGAGATTGCTGAAGCCGATTTCTATGTAGGTAGTTATTCTATTGGTGATAGAACCCGTGCATTCTTGAAAGTACAAGATGGTTGTGATTACAAATGCACCTATTGTACAATTCCTTTGGCACGTGGAATTTCCCGAAGTGATGAATTGGAAAATGTGTTGAAAAATGCTTATGAAATTTCAAAACAAGATATTAAGGAAATAGTTCTAACCGGTGTAAACATTGGGGATTACGGAAAAGGGGAGTTCGGAAATAAAAAACACGAACATACTTTTCTGGAATTAGTTCAAGCTTTAGACAAAGTTGAGGGAATCGAAAGATTACGAATTTCATCTATTGAGCCTAATTTATTGAAGAATGAAACGATAGAATTTGTATCGAAAAGTAGAACTTTTGTACCACATTTTCACATTCCGTTGCAATCAGGAAGCAATGATATCTTGAAATTGATGAAGCGCCGTTATTTACGTGAAGTTTATACCGAAAGAGTAAATAAGATTCGTGAAGTAATGCCACATGCTTGTATTGGTGTTGATGTGATTGTGGGATTCCCAGGAGAAACAGATGAGCATTTTTTAGAAACGTATCATTTCTTGAATGAAATGGATATTTCGTATTTACACGTTTTTACTTATTCGGAAAGAGATAATACAGAAGCTGCCGAAATGGAAGGTGTTGTGCCTGCCAACGTCAGAGCAAAAAGAAGTAAAATGTTACGAGGTTTATCTGTAAAAAAACGTCGTGCATTCTATGAAAGTCAATTAGGAACTACTAGAACCGTACTTTTTGAAGGTGAAAATAAGGAAGGATATATTCATGGGTTTACTGAAAACTATGTAAAAGTAAAAACACCTTGGAATCCAGGTTTAGTAAACACTTTACACGAAATCAATTTAACAAAAATTGATGAGGATGGAAGTGTGAGAATGGAGTTCTTGAATGTTGAGGTTTAAAAGATAACTTTTTAACACAAAGAATAGGTTCTGTATAGAATTTTCTCTTTTAAATTGCCATAAAAATTATTGAATCTGCAAAATCTGAGTAAAACTTTTTACTTAGATTTTGCAGATTTTTGTTTTTGATAATCTGTTTTTCTTTAATTCTAAAATGGTTTGACTGATTTCTATCTCTCTTTCAAGACCATGTCAATACACATTACTGCAGCCATAATTAATTGTCTGTCAGTATCGTTTTCGGCAACTGTTTCTTTAATTTGAAGTACATAATTATCAGCAGTAGTAAAAAGTTCTTTACCAATTCCTGCCCATTTTTTGCTTACATGTGCCAATTCTGTGGTGTCTTTTGTAAATTTAAAATCCCATCCTTTCCATTCTCCTTGTAGTAAACAAACTGGTTTTTGATTTTTGTCGACTACTTCAAATTTACCGCCTATTGACCAAAATTTTTGTTTGAAATAACCAATTAATTGTTCTTTTCCGTTGTAAACTTCAACATCCGAGCGAAAGAATGTTACACCACGCTTTACACTCAAAACTTTCTCACCGGCAGTTGTACTTACCTCTACATTAAAAGGAGTCATGGTCTTGTATTTTGTAAATCGGAAGATTTTTGTAAAAATCCCAAGATTGTTCTCTCTGCAATTTAGAATCATTTGGTTGTTTTCGGGGTCATAAATATCATAATTATTTGCCGCTTTGAACATTCCTATATGCTCCTTAATTAGAAAAAGATTCTTGTTTAAAATTGGATTCATTGTTTTTTAAATTTTTTATTTAATGTTGAACAGGTAATTTTAATTTGTAAATAGTAGATTTTAATTCTTCGGTGTCATTGTCTTCGCAAAGAAGGAATTCGATTGTTTCATTATTTTTTGAGTATAAAGTAATGCCTTCAAATTTATGGGAATCAGTAATTTTTTTGATGAAATCGATTTTCATGGTTTCAAGATCGATGCGACCAACGAGGCTTCCCAATATTTTTCCGTCTTTATATGTAGAGTTAGAATCTTCGGCAGTAGCCAAAAAGTAAATTTTATCGTCTATCAAAATGGCATCGGTAAAACTGCTTCGAACTCCTTTTATTTTGGGTAGTTTGTAATCGTTGGAAAGGATGTTGAATTCGTTCATTAAGTTTTTTCCGTGAATGGTAAATACAACATTTTTTTTCGATTTTCCGTTGCCTCGATTGAAGAGAAACAAATTTTTTCCGTTGTAAATTGCTCCTTCTATATTGAAATCCTCAGGTTTTATTTCTCCAAAACTTTGCATAAGGGCATACAAATCTGTTAAGTCGGTTTTTTCGAGAATTGTTTTGTTTTTAGAATCGACTTGGATCATTTTTTTTCGGTTTTCGGATGAACCGGAACCAAAAACATATACACTATCTCCATAATGCGTAATGGCTTCAAAATCGGATTTGTCCTTTTTGGGTGTATTTTCCATTGGATTTTCCAACAATGCATGACGTTTTAGGTCTTTTGAATCTATGGAGTATTCATAAAGGTAACCACTATTGTCGCCTATGATGAATAAGTTATTGTCTTTGTAAATGAGTCCTGATGCTGAGCCAATTCCTATGATTTGAAATAAAAGCTCTAGTGTAAATTTTCCCATGATTTTATTTTGAAAACTGCAGCCATAGCCCTGATAGAAGTGTAAATCCTTTGCTTGCTTTCTTTAAGCAGGCAAAGATTGTAACGGATAGCAGGAATAGCTCCTTAAGATTGTTTAATTTGAAGATGCGAATATAAAAATTTTCTTATGATGATTTTCGCTCATGTAATTTTAATTTATGTCAAAAAATAGAAAAGAGGGAATGTTAATTTATTGTTTCTATTTTTGAAATTAATCAGTATTTTATTTGAGTTTTGATAATATTAAATTCATTTTCAGTTTATAATATGGAGGTTTCTTTGCGATGAAAATTATAACAATTTAACAAATGAAAAAAAGTATTCTATCGATGCTTGTGTTAGCATCATTACTATCATGTAACAATGATAAAAATGAAGATGAAAATCCTATCAACAGTACCGTTTTGACAAAAAACCAATCGGTAACTCCTGTTTTGTTGAAAAAACAAGCTGGTTTTGAGAACCTAGAATTATTTTCTATTATTAGTTCTGACGATGTTTTGGCAGGGAGTCCAAATTATGTTTTTGGTGGTTCTGCAGATGGTTCTGGATTGTTGAAAAATGAAGATGGGACTTTTACATTTCTAGTAAATCAAGAAGATAACTTTTCAGTATCTAGAATAACATTAGACAAAACATTTAAGCCGGTAAAAGGAGAATATTTATTGAATTCTAAAGGAGCTACTTGGAGATTATGCGGAGCTACTATGGCCACTCCTGCAGAGCATGGTTTTGGACCAACATATTTAACTTGTGGAGAATCTGGTGAAGAGTCTCGTACTCACGCCTTAAATCCTTATGGAGATGTTGGAACAGCTGGAGTTTCTAAAGAATTGGCAAGTTTTGGACGTTTGAGTGCAGAAAATGCTTTGCCTTTAAGAAAAACTGCTTTCGCTGGTAAAACTGTTGTAGTTATTGGTGATGACGATTCTGGAACGTATGGAGGTCAATTGTTCATGTATGTAGCTAATACGGTTGGAGATCTTACTAATGGATCTTTGTACATGATGAAAAGAAATGATGGTAATCAAAGAGAGAAAGATATGGTTACTGGAAAGGATTATCCTGTTTCTTTCGTGAAAATTGAAAATCATACTACTTTGACAGGAGCACAAATCAATGCTGCAGTAAATACTTTGTCTGCTATTAAATTTGGTAGAGTAGAAGATCTAGATTACAGAAAAGGTGGAGATGCTGCTGATCGTGAAATTTATTTTAATGTTACTGGTCAAAATATTACAGGAACAAACGCAGATGCTTCGAGAACTAAATACGGTAGAGTTTATAAATTGAATTTGGATGCTGCAAATCCATTATCAGGAACTTTACAAGTATTGCTTGATGGAGATGATCGTACAGGAATTGCTGGTAAATTTCAAAACCCAGATAACATTTGTGTGACAAAAAATTATGTTTATGTAGAAGAAGATGCTAATGGATATGGTGATGAAACACACGATGCTTATATTTATCAATACAACATTGCTACAAAACAACTTAAAGTGGTTGTAGAATTAGATCACCGTCGTACAGCGACTGACGCAGCCAAATATAATGTTGGTGGACTTTCTAAGTTTGGTGATTGGGAGTATGGAGCTTTAATCGATGTATCTGAGCAATTGGGTATTGATGATACCTTTTTGTTAAGTGTTCAGCCTCATACTTGGACTGGAGATAAATATAAAAACATTGATGGAGGAAATGGTCGTCCAAATGAAAATCAAGCGAGTCAAATTGTTTTAATCAAAGGATTAGCGAGATAAAATTTAAAGTTATTTAAGAAATCCACGGTTTCATTTTTTGAAATCGTGGTTTCTGTTTTTTTACTACCAAACGTTTTATATGAAATCGCCATGATTCCAAAATCCTAAATTGGAAAGAGGAATGGCGATACCATATTCCCTTAAAAAACAAATGTTATTTACATATGAAAAATATTGTTTTCTTTTTTATTCCTTTTTTATTGTTTTCATGTTCTGAATCAAAATCCAAAGCCGAGCAGGTTAATGATTTGTACAAATCGGATTTGGTTATTTTACAAAAAGACATTACTCAATTGCAGCATTTAGTTGAAGATGGAGCAACGCAAAAACAATTGCAAGATCAATTTTTAAAAGCACATCAAAGTTATAAAAGAGTCGAGTCTATAAGTGAATATTATTTTCCAGCAGTTTCTAAAGCGGTTAACGGTCCTGCTATTGATGAATATGAGGACGAGGATGGGAAAACAGTTCCTCCAGCTGGACTTCAGGTGATTGAGGAATTTTTTTTTCCAGTGTATGATAAGAATACTAAAAAAGAGATTCTAAAAGAAATTGGGATTCTCAATGCTAATTTGTATCGTTTGGAGATGATTTCAAAGAACAATGAGTTAACGGATTCTTCTGTTTTTGATGCGATGCGTTTACAGGTTTTTAGAATTATTACATTAGGAATTACAGGATTTGACTCTCCTATTGCTCTAAATTCTTTGACAGAAGCCACAATCTCATTGGAAGCGATTGAAAAACAACTTGCCATTTATGTAGAGAATGAGCAAACCCCAACTGTTTTAAAAATTATAAATGAAGGCAAAAACTATTTGCATAAAAATTCAAAGTTTAATGAATTTGACCGAGCTTATTTCATTACAAAATATTTGAATCCTTTGAGCAAAGCAATTTATGAAACACAGTTGGCTCTTAAAATTCCTTTTTTTAAAGAAAGCCGTGGGTTGAAGGCGACTACTCAAACATTATTTGATAAAAACGCTTTTGATGCTGAAGCTTTTTCAGGTTTTCCAGATTACAAAACGACAAAAGAGAAAATAGAATTGGGTAAATTATTGTTTAACGATCCTGTTTTATCTGGGAATAATACTCGTTCTTGTGCTTCCTGCCATTACGCAGACAAAGCTTTTACAGATGGTTTAGAAAAAGCCGTTTCATTGGATGGCAAAAAGATGATAAAAAGAAATACACCAACACTTTCTAACATTGCTTTTCAGCGTAGCTTTTTTTATGATTCAAGAGTAAATTATTTAGAAGATCAAGCAGTTGCTGTTATTACAAATGAAAATGAAATGCACGGTTCTTTGGAGAAATCAGCTTCGGATTTAAAAAAGAGCAAAAAATATGCTGCTAATTTTGAGAAAGCATTTCCAAATAAAGATATCACCGCTTTTTCCATCAAAAATGCTTTGGCATCATACATTCGATCATTGAGTAACTATGATTCTAAATTTGATGGCTATATGCGAGGAGAGGAAAAATTTAACCTTGATGAAATTGCCGGTTTCAATCTTTTTGCCGGTAAAGCCAAATGTGCAACCTGTCATTTTATTCCTTTAACAAATGGAACTGTTCCACCTAATTTTGACAGATCGGAGAGCGAAGTTCTTGGTGTGCCTGGAAAGAACAAAATGATAGACGGAGATTTGGGTAAATTTGATTTAACACATGCCGAAGTGAATCGCTATTCTTTTAAAACGCCAACAATTAGGAATATAGCTCTAACAGCACCTTACATGCACAACGGTGTTTTTAAAACTTTAGAAGAAGTGATTGATTTCTATGATGCTGGTGGGGGACAAGGCTTAGGATTTAATTTGCCTAATCAAACTTTGCCTGGCGATAAATTGAATTTGACACCGCTAGAGAAGAAACAATTAATAGCTTTTATGAAAACATTGACGGACAAAAAGTATTAAAAGAGAGGAAAAAATGATTTCATTTTTGACCTAGGTTTGCCTGTTAGAGTCAGATTTAATCGCTTTCAAATTCTAGAAGTCGGACGGTTTGAACCCGTTGGTCAATACCTCATTGTCGTTCATCAAACTAATTTTCATAGTGTTCTTAGTTTATGCTCCTTTGCATCAAATTAATAAACTATTTATCATGAAAATTAACAAATTATTGTTTTTGGTTAGCCTTACTTTAGGCTTTGTTTCTACGGGAATTAATGCACAATCTTCACTTCCAATTCATGTTGGTGTAAAAGGCGGAACAAATTATTCTTATTTGTCTTCATCCAATGGATTTGACTTAAAGGATGGAATGGGCTATTTTGGAGGTGCCATGGCACGATTTGATGTTGGGAAATTTTATATTCAAAATGAAATCTTGTTTAGCCAGAAATCTTCTAAGATTGAAAAAGCTCCTTTACTTGAGTCGCGTAATATAAAATGGAAAAGCATTGAGGTGCCATTGGTTGTTGGTTATAAATTGCTAGATCTTACTACTATGGATGTAAGAGTCTTTGGTGGAGGGGCTTATTCTTATGTTTTTGATGAAAGTATTTCGGGATCGAATCAGTTTAAAAACGAGAATAAGAAATTCAATAAGTCTAATATTGGATATCAGATTGGTGCAGGAATCGATGTATGGAAGTTCACTCTAGATCTAATTTATCAAGGAGGGTTAAGCAACGTAGGTAAAGACTTTAATTCTAAAGCAAATTCTTTTAGCTTAAGCATCGGATATTTTATATTATAACTTCCTTTTCATTGTTTAACCAAAATCAGCAGCATAGAATTAAAAGATTCTTTGCTGCTTTTTTAAAATATCGAGTTAATTTTGAACACAAAATTTCTCCTATTTGCTTATTCCCTTTTTTAGATGAACACAAAATATAAAAATAGACATTGGATATTTATAGTCTTTTTTTGGTTTATGCTAGGCATTACCATTTTTGCACAATTGATCGAAGATTTTGATATTATATCATCTGTTTATCAGATGATTTTAATTTTATCTTGTTCCAGTTTTTTGGCACATTATCTTAGTGATGTAATGCTTCCCAAAGCATTACGTAGAAATAAAATGCAACTATTTGCAATACAGGGTGTTATTGGTGTTTTGGTTTTGTCATTTTGCTTAGCATCGATTTATACTATTTTTTCAGATGCATCTTTAAGAATGCATCTATATCATATTGAAGGTAACATGAGTACGCTTGAGTTTTTATGGGCAAGATTTTATGGTAGCATTCCCGCAGCAATTTTAATTAATGGTACAGCTTGTGGTCTCAGATTTTATCAGGAACACAATGTTATTGAAAAGAATCATGCTCAGTTGCAACAAGCACATCTGGAGGCACAAATAAAAATTTTACAGGATCAAATTAATCCACATTTGATGTTTAATGTGCTAAATCACATTCATATTTTAATGCAAAGCAATGTGAAATTGGCATCTGTTTTACTGGTTCAATTTTCGGATATTTTGCGATATCAATTATATGAATGCAACAAAGAATATGTTTCAATATATCATGAAGTTAAGTATTTAAAAGATTTAATTGCTGTCGAAAAAACTCGATGGGGAGATGAATTGGAAGTACAAAGCAAATGGAATATTGAAGATGGACAACTCCAAATTGTACCGTTGCTTTTGGTGCCTTTAATAGAAAACGCTTTTAAACACGTTTCTCGATTACCCAACCAAAAGGGATATGTGTATTTATCCTGTGAACAGGAAAACAAAAAAATGCGTTTTAAAATCGAAAATTCTCATACGGAACAATATAAAGTTCCATCCAAAAGTCAAGGATTAGGTCTTGAAAATGTTCAAAAAAGATTAGAAATTCAGTACCCGGATCGACACGATTTAAAAATAGAAAAAACAGATTCGGATTTTACAGTGACGCTTGCTTTAGATTTAAATTAATAAAAAAAATATAAGATATGGCTATTAAATGCCTCGTAATCGATGATGAACCTATAGCGAGAAATGGAATTGTAGATTTTGTTACTAAGATTGATTTTCTTGAAGTGATAGGCACTTGCGCTTCGGCTCTGGAAGCCACGTCATTTATTCAAGATAAGCAGGTGGACTTATTGTTTCTGGATATTAATATGCCTTACCTCACAGGACTAGAATTTTTAGAGTCTTTAGATAATCCGCCATTAGTGATTTTTACAACGGCTTATTCTGAGCATGCTCTGGATGGATATCGTTTGCAAGTTGTAGATTATTTATTGAAACCTATTACATTTCAACGCTTTTATCAGGCTTCCTTGAAGGCTAAGGAGTGGCATCAAATGACTACATCTCCTAAACAACAAAATGAGCTTGATCCATTTTTGTATGTTCGTCAAGATGAAGGATTTCAAAAAATTTCTTGGGTAGATATTTTGTACATAGAAGGGATGCAAAATTATGCTAAGCTTCATTTTGTAGATAAGGTTCTTGTAATTCATCAAACCATGATTTCATTGGAGGGAACGCTTCCTACTGAGATTTTTTTTAGAATTCATAAATCCTTTTTGATAAATATTACACATATAGATTCAGTTTCAGGCGGACGTTTGTTTATCAAAGGACAAGAACTACCTATTTCAAGAACGCGTCGAGAGGCATTATTGAGAGAGGTAGTTTACAAGAATTTATTGAGTAGGTAGTTTTAAAATTTCCACTTAAGAGCTAGGGCTCCATATAATGTAGTAGTAAATTTTGGATCGGCTAGATCTTTTTCCTTAAAAAGGTCCTTTATTTTTCTACTATTGGTAGAGAAAGAACGGGCTAAGGTTGATCCTACAGTTGGCTCTAGTGTCCAATGTTTACCTAATTTTAGCTGAGGTCGGATGCCAGTAATAATTTGCTGGTATCCTAATAGCATTGATTTATTTGCTACGTTAGTTTCCGCTGTCATTCCACTTATTTCCAGAACTGCTTTTAAATCTAAATTTGGAGACATTCGATAGCCCAGTTCTAAACCTTCGGGAAAATTAATCCTAAAATGTAAAGCTTTCTGAGATTCCCAATTAAAATAAATTCCGGGAAGCACCATCGGAATTCCAAAACTATTGGTAAAAACGGGCCCCATACCAAAAGCCAAATTAGGATTGAATTGTTTTATAAAAATGGCACCACCTTGAACCAGTACATCATCTTTATTAATTTCTTCCATATCAGTATAAACACCAATGGATGCCATTACTAACAATGACCAAGAAGGGGAGATTGCTCGCATATGCTTGATCCCGATTTGAGCATTTAAGAGTTCCGAAGGAAAGAGTTGCGTAGCATAATTTTTATTCTCCATTTGAGCATAACTTCCTTGCAGGAAAACGGACCATAACCTTGGACGGTCATTTTTATCCTTTTTCATAGAAATGGGTACTTCTAAATTCATTTGGATTCTTTTGAAGTTACTTTCTGAGTCAGTTTTAAGACTGTCAATAGGTCGGACATAATTAGAAAAAGGGACATAATCTGCTTTGATTTCTCCTAATGTAACCGATTGTGACCTAACGGAGAATGTTGCTAAAAAAAATGGGAATACTAGATAAAGAATGTTTTTTTTCATGTTTTATTGATATTTTTCTGCGAATTACAGCGATGTATATCAATCCTAAAAAAACGTTTGACCAACGGTTATTCTTTGTTGACCAATGACTAAAAAGGGGGCAGTATTCTTTTTTCTAAAACTGAAAATTGCTCTTTGCATGAAGTTTTTGATAAAGGTTTTTAATTTGAGCTTGCTCCCAAAAAAGTCATTTTGGAAGCCCTGAAGTGCATCAATAAAAAAGAGGAAAATAAAAAAGCTATTGATTGCCTTTATGGAGACTTAAAATGATAAAAAAATAAGCTATTGATATTTTTTTCATAGTTTAATTTGAAAAGGTTCTCATTATATTTGCCAAAAACAAATTAAAATGAACATTTCGCAATACACCAAAGAATTCTCATATAATATTAGATTGGCTTATCCGGTAATTTTAGGAATGCTTGGGCATACTCTGATTGGTATTGTAGATAATTTTATGGTTGGAAATTTGGGGTCAACTGAGTTGGCAGCTGTGTCGTTGGGGAATAGCTTTATCTTTTTGGCTTTGGCAATAGGGATAGGTTTTTCTACGGCTATAACACCTTTGACTGCCGAAGCCGATGCCGAGAAGGACGACAAAAAAATCAGAACAACTTTTCATCATGGATTGTTACTATGTGCCATCCTAGGGGTGTCATTGTTTTTGCTAACGGTATTGTCTAAGCAATTGATGTATTTTATGAATCAGCCTCAAGCTGTAGTTACGCTAGCGGCTCCTTATATCGATTGGGTTGCTTTTTCGTTAATCCCTGTAGTGATGTATCAAGGATACAAGCAATTTGCAGATGGTTTGTCTTTTACTAAATATTCTATGTATTCGATTATTTTGGCAAATGTGGTGCATGTTGTTTTTAATTACGTATTGATTTACGGTTTTTGGATTTTTCCAAAATTAGGAGTTATAGGAGCAGCTTTAGGAACTGTAATTTCTAGAATTATGATGGTCGTTTTTATACATTTTCTAATGAAGCATAATGCCGTTATGAAACAGTATTTTAAAAACTTCACTTTTAAAGAAATAAAAAAATCAATCCTTAAAAAAATTATTGGGCTTGGTATTCCTTCGTCTATGCAAATGTTGTTTGAAGTAACTTTATTTACAGCAGCAATTTGGCTTTCGGGAACATTGGGAAAGAATAATCAGGCGGCGAATCAAATAGCATTAATATTGGCTTCATCTACGTTTATGGTTGCTATGGGATTGAGTGTTACAGCGATGATTCGAGTGAGTCATTCTAAAGGTGTTTCAGATTTTAAAAACTTAATAATTGTGGCACGATCTATCTTCTTGTTGGCTATAATTGTTGAAGCTTTTTTTGCATTAATTTTTGTGGTTTTTCATAAGTTTCTACCGCATTTGTTTTTGAACATGAAAGACCCAGCACAGGTTTTGGATAATGCCGAAATCATTTTTATTACTTCAAAATTATTACTGGTTGCTGCCATTTTTCAGATTTCAGATGGGATTCAAGTAGTTGTTTTGGGTGCCTTGAGAGGTCTGCAAGATGTAAAAATCCCAATGTATATTACTTTTGTGGCTTATTGGGTAATTGGCTTCCCAACTTCTTTTTACTTAGGAAAATATACAGATTTAAAAGCAATGGGTATTTGGATTGGCCTTTTGGCTGGTTTAACGGCAGCGGCTTTGTTTTTATACATTCGTTTTGCCCGTTTGACAAAAAAGTTGGTTTTAGAAAATTCTGACAAATAACAGTCTATAGTATTGTTAGACAATAGAAAATAAATAAAATTAGCGGACTTTGCTAAAACTTTGCGACCTTTGCGCTCAAATATACAAATATGGAACTACCAAAATTTTTGCTGGGAGACAATACTGATTTTCCAGATGATATCTTTATCATTCACTTGGACTACCCAAGATTTATCATCAATCTAAAAGACGATGAGGTTGAATTTTTGGAAGAAGCAGAGGATCTGGATGAAGCCGAATTGAATGCCGAAATGGAAGGACTGATTGTTCTTGCCAATGAATTTTATGACCGAGAAATAACTCGTTACGAAGAGTAATATTTTGAAGTTTGTTTTTTACGTTTTAGATACCCCCAATGAAAAAATTAAGTTTTTTAAAACCTGTTTTTAATTTTATTGCAATCGGATTACTAATTACAACTTTAAGCCGATTATTTTTGTTCTTCCTTTTTAAAGAAAGAGTAGTTGAAACTCCTGATTTTTGGTATATTTTTCCAATCGGTTTGCGAATGGATTTGATATTACTTTGTTATTTGTCCTTTCTACCAGCTGTTTTAATTACATTTTTGCCGAGTAAATGGCTGAAGTTTACCAATAAATTTTTGGTAGTTTACAGCTTTCTGTTTTTGTTTTTGATTCTCTTTGTAGAATTGGCTTCACCTGATTTTGTTAAGCAATACGATACAAGACCCAACAAGATTTTCCTGGATTATTTGATTTATCCTAAAGAAGTTGTCGGTATGCTTTTAAAAAGTTATCTGACATCAATTATTGTGACTTTTTTGATTCTAGGAGTGGTTCTTTATTTAGCTTTAAAAAAAGGGAAAAAGTATTTCTACACAACAAGCTCTGAATATAAATTCAAGTTAATGGTTTTTCCGTTACTTGCTTTTTTATTGTTTTTCGGTGCACGTTCAAGTCTTGTTTCAAAACGTCCGATTAATGGAAGTAATGCTGTTTTTTCAACAGATCAGCTAACAAATTGCTTAGGATTGAATTCTTTTTATACGGTGGCTTTTGCTGCTTATTCTCTTAAAAATGAGGCAAACACTGAGATGTATGGTAAAATGGATGAAGCCGAAGCTATTGCTCGTGTAAAGAAATACATGATTGCTGGTCCAAACGATTTTACCGATGCAGAAATTCCTTTTCTTCATGTTCAAAAGCCAGATGCGATTCGTAAAAAACCATACAATTTAGTTGTTTTTCTTCAAGAGAGTTTAGGGGCTGAGTATGTTGGGATTTTAGGAGGAAAGCCTCTAACACCGGAATTTGATAAATTGTCAAAAGAAGGGACACTTTTTACTAATTTATATTGTACAGGAACGAGAAGCGTTCGTGGAATTGAAGCAGTCGTAACGGGATTTTTGCCTTCGCCGTCAGAGAGTGTTGTTAAGCTAGGAAATTCGCAACAAGGATTTTTTACTCTTGCTGATGCTTTGAAACAAAAAGGATACGACACCAGTTTTATTTATGGAGGTATGGCGAATTTTGACAATATGGCTTCATTTTTTAATGGAAATGGTTTTGAGGATATTGTAGATCAGGAAGATTTTGAATCTGATGGGAATAAATATGCTTTTAAAGGTACTTGGGGATATTCTGATGAGGATTTAGCCACTAAAGCCAATAATTATTTTAAGGCTAAGGGAAATAAACCATTCTTTTCGTTAATGTTCTCTACTTCAAATCATGAACCTTTTGAGTATCCTGCTGGAAGAATAAAGCCTTATGACAAAAAAGTGGCAACTGTTAATAATGCTATGAAATACGCTGATTTTTCGATTGGGAAATTCTTCGAAATGGCTAAAAAAGAGGCTTATTTCAAGAATACAATTTTCATTGTAATTGCAGATCACAATACTAGAACGTATGGAAAAAATTTAGTTCCTATTAATAAATTTCATATTCCGGCATTTATAATGGGGCCTGGAGTTGCAAAAGGAGCCGTATATAGCAAATTGGCAAGTCAGATAGATATTCCGCCTACATTATTGGGTTATTTAGGGCTTTCATTTGAAACTCCAATGGTAGGAAGAAATTTAAATGAACTTGATTCTAAAATAAAAGGAAGATCTATCATGCAGTTTAATGATATTGATGCTTTTAGAGTAGAGAATCAAGTGGTAATTATGCAGCCAAATTTAAAACCGCTACAATTTGAGATTAAAAACGATACAACTTTGATTCCGGTAAAATTAAACAAAGAACTTGCAAAAGATGCTTTGGCACATGTTATTACAGCGGGTAATTTGTATAAAGAGAATAAATATAAATTAAGAGAATCCAAACTCTAACTTAAGGTTAGAGGATATGTGACTTTATAAATAAAATTAGAGAACTTTACGTTCAAATAGACAAATATGGAATTACCAAAATTTTTACTGGGAGACAATACAGATTTTCCGGATGACATTTTTATCATTCACTTGGATTATCCAAGATTCATCATCAATCTAAAAGACGATGAAGTTGAATTTTTGGAAGAAGCAGAAGATCTGGACGAAGCTGAACTGAACGCCGAAATGGAAGGACTAATTGTTCTTGCCAATGAGTTTTATGATAGAGAAATAACTCGTTACGAAGAATAATTATTTCTTCGTAACGATATAGTATATTCGGGTTAATCGGTCATTGTGCTTTTTGGAATCCAAAGGGACATGATTTAAATCGATGTACGATACCTTTTTTAGATTGTAATTCTGGAATTCTTTTTTAGAATCAACACGATCAGTCTCTATAGCCAATAAACCAAATTTATTTTCTGAAGGTAAGTTTGGTTTGTTGGTTTTTTCATTTAATAATATGGGTATGCTAAAACCGTAATCCCATATAATTTCGGGTGTAAAGGCATTTAATTCATAGGTTCGAACACCAAAAGACTTTTCTTCCTTTCTAATTTCTTTTGCACTGGCATAATCAGGATTCTTCAAAATGAGTTTGGTGAAGGGGATTCCAAAAACAACTACAGCTACTTGTACGGCTATAACTGCATAGAATACTTTTGCGAAGTTTTTATTTCTAAGGTTTGTAAATAGAAAATAACCTATTGCGAATAATGATAGGGTTAAGGCAATTAGCCAAAATTCAAATCCTGCAATATCATTTTTTACTTTAATAAAAACCCCAACTGGAATAACAACACAAATGATTGCTATAAGACCAAAAGCGAAATAAATAATTCCTTTTTCCTTTTTTAAGCTGATATTTTTAAAATTGTTAATCAAGTACTCAATATAAAAACCAGTATTCAAAGCCATTGGGATTAATACAGGCAATAAGTATCTAGATTTTTTTTCGGGTACTATAGATAGCAAAATGACTGAAGCCAATGTCCATATCAACGTAAATTGATAAGTTTTTAGATTACTGACTCTGTTTTTTAAATAGGGATACATTAATGCTATAAATGCTGGAACTGTCCAAATGCCGCTTTGGGTAAAAAAGCTCCAGTAATAATAAAAAGGTCTGGTGTTATAATTTCCCCATCGGCTGCTTTCTATTTTGGTAACTTTTAAGTAGGTTGCCGGGTCAGCCCATTTTACATACAAAGGCCATGATAAGCCAATAATTAAGCCTAATGCAAGAATTAGTATGAGGTATAATTTTTTGTCTTTTAATTGAAACTTATAGGTAAAACCATACGCAATTAAAAAAGGCAATAATAAAGCATAAACAGAAATTGGCCCTTTGCTTAAAAACGAGAACCCAAAGAACAAGCCTGCCATGACAGCATTAAAAAGAGGTTTCTTAGAATCATTTAATAAATCCCATAAAAATAGTATACAAACAATCATAAAACTATGGGTGTACATATCCCATTGGTTGTCTCTTCCTGCAAAATAAATATAGAAAGAGGTTATTAAAATCAGTCCGTTATGGAAGCTTTGTTGTTTGGATAAACCTAATTTTTCTGAAAGTTTATAAAACCCAAATACAAGTAATAATGTAATTAATGCAACAGGGATTCGCATTCCGTAAACGCTGTCAAATCCAAAAATGATTCCTGAAATAGCGGTTAACCAAGTTGGTAATGGTGGTTTTTCATAGCGAGGTAAGTCATTGAGAGTTGTGAGTATCCAATGATTGTGGGTCGCCATTTCTCTGGCAGTGATGAAGTTTCTGGCTTCCATGATGTTTACTTCAATAACATCTAAATGTGGGAAAAGCATCAGGCAGGCTACAACAAAAAGCCAAAAAGTATAATTATGCATTAATTTTGACATCTTTTTTTATGATTATTATATTTCGGGAATAAATGACTAAACCTATGGCGTGGCCTGCTAATAGCACAGGGTCTTTTCGGATTATGGCATAAACGAATATGATAAAGGATCCTGTTAAACTTATAATCCAAAAGCCTAATGGCAAAACGGAATCTTTTTTCTTTTCAGAATAAATCCATTGATAGACAAAACGCAATGTAAACAATACTTGACCTACGATACCGGTCCAAAGCAACCATTTTGGTATTGCTTCGTTCCTTAATAGGTTGTCTAAATCATAGACATTATTATTGTGGGAGTACCAAACTATAAAAACGGGAAATAAAAGTATGAACCATCGGAGTGCTACATGTATTTTTTTCCAGTCATTTTGTAACTGAATGTTTCTGATGTAAATGTAATAGGTGATTGTTTGCCCTAGCATAATCGAGAAATCATGTCTGAAATAACCATATACAAATAATAAAAAAGAGGCAAATAAACTGATTTCCCAAAATAGGACAGGAGTCAATACCTTTTTGTTTTTTTCTGAAATAATCCATTGCAAAATCATTCTGCTCGAAAATAAAATTTGAGCAATGAATCCTATCGAATAAATAAAGATGTTATTCATTATCCTTGTTTTGCTACGCTATAATTGATGTATTTTTTCTTCATCCATAAATAAGCAAAACAATCTTGTAATGGCCCCAATAATCGATTCCAAAGATTGAATTTAGAAACACCGGCAACTCTAGGAAAATGCCTTACGGGTGTTTGTTTGATTTTGCCATTTTGCAATAAAATCATTGCAGGCAAAAAGCGGTGTAAACCATTGAACATTGGGATTTTCTTGGCCATATCTGTTCGGATTATTTTTAAGGGACAACCTGTGTCATCCATACCATCATCTGTAAAAGCTCTTCGGATACCATTGGCAATAGTAGAAGACATGTTTTTGACAAAGGAATCTTTTCTGTTAGAACGTACTCCGGTTACAAGATCATATTCGCCTGCAAGTTCCATTAGAATATTAAAATCTTCTGGGCTAGTTTGTAAATCGGCATCTATGTATCCAATCCAAGGAGTGTCAGCACAGTCAAAACCAGCTTTGATAGCCGCACTTAAACCAGCATTTCTTTCGAAAGATATAAAAGTGAATTCTTCGGTGTCTTTACAGATTTTTTCAATTAGGGTTTGGCTATTGTCTTTGGAACCATCATTGACAAATAGGATTTTTGTCTTTTTTTTAGCAATAGGTAGAAATTGTTTCATTTCTTGATGCACACGATCTAGATTGTCTTCCTCATTATAGACCGGTATGATGATTGTTAATTCAAAATTCATATAGATATAGTTTATAGTAAAAGTATTTTATTTTGAGAAGAATTCGCTTATTATCTGCTTGAAAATTATGTTATTAAATTGAATATTGTGATTTTTTCGAACGAAAAAGAATATTTTTTCATTGTAATGAAAATTTGACTTCAATTTTGGTGAATAGAATTTTTAATTGAAATAGAGTATCCATTTCGCAAAATATTTTTTGTTTTTAAAATGGGATACTTTGGCTTTTATATAGTCGGGTAAGTTTTCCTTTTTTCTCGCGAGGAAAACGGAATTCTGTATTTTAAAATCGGTTATAAAGCGTACCGTTTCTTTCTTGTCTTCTAAATTGTAATAGTGCTTTAAATAGTTTGAATTTTGTTCAAACTGCACTTCTCTTTTGCTGGTGTAATTTCCATTATTAACGGTTATAATATTTTTGTTGGTATAAAATGACATCGATGGTAAGAGGTAGTTGTAGATATACACATTGTTCGATTTTAGTGAATTTACAAAGGTGGCAATGGGTTTTGCAGAGTTAATGAGCAATTCATTGGATTTCATTACATAAGTTGAAAATAGTAATAAAGCCAAGGTGTTTATTAATAACGTATACATGTTTTTGTGAAACCAATTGCTGTTTTTTATTCCAAAAATGCTGATTAGTATCCCCAATGGTAATATGATGATAGAGAGGAAATCGACTTCTATTTTGTGAAGTAGAATTGCGATCAAAGAAGCGATAAATAATAAAATGAAGTAAGCGTATAAAAAGCGAGTCAAACTTTTCCATTGCTGTTCTGATAGTTTTATTAACTGAACAGAGGCGAATAGTATGAGAAATAGGAGAGAGGGTAAAACGTAAAAAATGAGTTTGGTTTTGAATATTGAAAAAATTAAAATAATCAGGGCAAATGAAACTAATAGAATCTTGTTTTTTGTAGAGATAGCCTCCTTTTTTTTCAGATCCAAAAAAATATAAACCAACCATGGCAATAATGATAGTGGTAGAAATACAAGGTAGTACCAAAAAGGTTTCCCTCTGCTAAAGGCATCATTAGTAAACATTCTTCCTTTGAGTTGATTGCCTAAAAAATAGTCTAAAACAGTTGGGTTTTCCCGTATAATGGCCAAATACCACCAACCACTGGAGATCAAAATAATAATGATTCCTAAAAAGTCATAAACTGATAACTTGATTCTTTTCTTGTTGAAATAAAACCATGTCAGTTGAAAAACTAAAATTGGGATAAAAACCAATGGTCCTTTTGTAAAAAAACCTAATGAAAGAGATAGGTAAAATAAGAGAAAGAACTTTTTGTTTTCTAAATAATGCAACCAAAAATAAACTGCCATCATAACGAATGTGTTTAAGTAGGCATCAGTGGTTAGGTTTCTTACTGAAGCTAAAATCAAAGGAGTCGAAAAATATAAAATGACTGCCAGTAAGGATGTTTTTTTATCATTAAATAATAGTAAAGATGTTTTATAAACTAGAATTAATTGTACTAATAAAGCAATAGATAAAAAAAAGCGGGCGCCAAATTCGTTGATGCCAAATATCGAGTATCCTAAGGTTGTTATATAATAGGTTAATGGTGGTTTGTGATAATGATGAATGCCCATTTTAGTGGGATGAATATAATCACCGCTTTCTATCATTTCTTTGGCAATTTGTGCATAACGCGCTTCGCTGGTTTCGGTTATGCCCCAAGAACCTAGATGAAATAAGGAAACTATAAAAATGAGTAGAAGTATAAAATAAAAAGAATGTTTTGTAATTAAAGCTGAAAATTTTGAATCCATAGTTATGATAAAAATTTAGTTTGGCCGACTTATGTTTACATTTCAATAATTTTATTTAATTTTAATGTGATGCTTTTTTAAAGTACATGTTATGTGTGTGATATGTTTTCTTTAACAAAAAATAAGGATGTTTTATATTACTAAATTACATTTAATTTTGAATTAAGTATTCTTTTTTTTTGTAAATAATTTCCTTTACTTAGCGTTGTATTTGTTAGAAGATGGAATCACGAATGAATTTTTTTTTTAAATAGATCAATGTAATTTACACTTTAAAATATCAATATATGAAAGTATTGGTTACTGGCGCAGCAGGATACATTGCTTCGCATACGGCAGAAAGACTGAAATCTTTAGGACATGATGTAATTGGTTTAGATAATTTTTCCGATTACTATGATGTTTCTTTAAAGAAGTTAAATGCCAGTACATTAAAATCAAAAGGTATTGTAATCGAAAAGATAGATTTGAGATTTGCAGATCAACTTCAAATGTTGCCGAAAGATTTCGATTATATTTTTCATTTTGCTGCACAACCGGGTATCTCATCCACATCTAGTTTTGAAGACTATTTGGGAAACAATGTTGTAGGGACAAAAAATCTTCTTGATTTTGCTTTATTGAATCAAAATTTAGCTCTTTTTGTAAATATTGCCACTTCATCTATTTATGGAATTCATGCTACTTTTGATGAAACAGTAGCTCCATCTCCGGTTTCTTTTTATGGTGTGACTAAATTGGCAGCTGAACAACTGGTTTTAGAAAGTAGTAGATTAGGACAGTTGAAAGCCTGCTCTTTAAGATTGTATTCAGTTTATGGCCCACGCGAAAGACCTGAAAAGTTATATACTAAATTGATTGCTTGTGCATTAAATGATATTCCTTTTCCTTTGTATAAAGGAAGTGAGAAGCACTTAAGGAGCTTTACATATGTTCAAGATATTGTTGATGGGGTAATTAGTGTGATTGGAGCAGCCGATTTGGTCAATAATGAAATCATTAATTTGGGTACCGAAGAAGAGAGTACTACCCAAGAGGGTATTGAAATTGTTGAACAAATTTTGAATAAAAAAATTGATATTCAAATAGTTGAGGCTAGATCGGGAGATCAATTAAGAACGAAAGCTGTAATAGGGAAAGCTAGAAAGCTATTGGGGTACAACCCAAAAACTAGTTTGTATGAAGGCTTAAAAGCACAAGTGCAATGGTATCAGGATAATTTTTATAACTTAAAAATTATAACAAAAAAACTGCAAAAATAGATAGAATGCTTTTGCAGTTTTTTTGTTTAAGATATTTAAAGGCTATTTTTTAAAGTAGCTGTCTAATAAAATTTGGGCAGCGGTAAAAGGAGATATCTCATGATTTTGAACTGCTTTTTTAGTAGAATCTAATAATTGAATGATATTCGGTTGATTATAGAAATGATTTTTTAATTGTTCATCAATAGTTTCCATCATCCAAAATTGATTTTGTTCTTCGCGTTTTTCAGCGAAATAATGATTTGAATTTACCAGATCAAGATATTTAGTAATAGTTTGCCAAACCCCATCAATTCCTTCTTGAGTTAAGGCGCTACAGGTTGTGGTAGTAGGAATCCATCCAGATTTTTTTGGTGGAAATAAATGTAAGGCTCTGTTGAATTCTACTTTTGCTAAAGTCGCATTTTTGATGTTATCCCCATCAGCTTTATTAATAACAATGGCATCAGCCATTTCCATAATGCCACGTTTGATGCCTTGTAGTTCGTCTCCGGCACCGGCAATTTTTAGCAGTAAAAAGAAATCGACCATACTATGAACCGCAGTTTCGCTTTGTCCAACTCCAACAGTTTCAATTAGTATCACGTCAAATCCACAAGCTTCACAGAGGATTATTGTTTCTCGGGTTTTTCGAGCAACACCTCCTAATGTTTCTCCTGATGCTGAAGGTCTGATGTAAGCATTGCTGTCTTTTACCAACTCTTCCATTCGGGTTTTGTCCCCCAGAATGCTTCCATGAGATATAGTGCTACTCGGATCTACTGCAAGAACGGCTACTTTTTTGCCTAAACTCGTTAAGTATTTTCCAAAAGCTTCTATAAAAGTGCTTTTACCAACGCCAGGAACTCCCGTTATGCCTATCCGAATAGATTTGTTGGCATGGGGTAAACAACCATTGATAACTTCATTGGCTTTTGTTAGATGGGCAACGTTCGTGCTTTCGACTAGTGTAATGGCTCGACTAAGCGCTGTTATATTTCCTTTTAAAATTCCATCGATCAATTCTGATGTAGAAGGCTGTTTTTTTCGGGATTCTTTGATTTGCTGAATTGTGCTAGAGCTGATTACTTCGGGCGGCGAAATACCAGCTTTTTCGTTTAAAGCACTTGGGTTTGTTTTTTTAGTAGACAAAATAGTTTTTTTGATAGTAAAAGTAATCAAAACAAAAACAGTTTCAAAAAGCTGTGCCCATTGAAACTGTTTTATTTGAAATTGATTTTACTGACTCAATAAGAATTAATAAGCGGCAGTAAAACGAACTTGATGGTGTTTTGGATTTTCGGCTTCATCTGCGATAACTACGGCCAAGTCTTCTACGGATAATACATTTTTTTTGTGTTCGTCAAAAACGGGGTTATCCAGTCCTAATCTGTATTTCCCTGTTCTTCCTGTGGTAATTCCTTGATGCATCTCGAAAGCTGGACTGAAATAAGACCAATCTAACTCTTTTTCTTGTTTAATAATGTTTAGATAATCTCTAGCAGCTGTTGCTCCGGCATAGTATTCTTTTGGAAAAGCAGGTGTGTCTACAGCCTGTAAGTTTGGGGCAACGTATAAACTGCCGGCTCCACCAATGGCAATTAATCGTTTGACTCCTGATTTTTTTACGGCTTCCTGAATAGATTTTGATCCTTCTAGAAAATCATGGTATAGGTTTGGGTTTGACCAGCCACCATTGAATGCACTAATTACCAAATCGTTTCCAGCAAGTATCATTGCTAATTCTTCGGTATTTGTTGCGTCAATTTTGGCCCATTTAATATTTTGGTTTTCTCCATTTTTAGGATTTCTTGCTATAGCTGTAATTTCGTGATTGCGATTGGCTAATTCATTCAAAATGCTGGAGCCTACAAATCCAGTAGCTCCGATAAGTGCGATTTTCATAATGGTGTATTTTTAAGTAATAAAAAAAGTTACAGTTTTGGTTAAAAAAATAGTTCTAAAATTTATTTGAAAAATCTTCCAAAGTAATATCACTCAATTGAGAGCTTATTGTTTGATTAATATCTTCATATAAATTTTCTAAATTTTTATTGATTTGTTTGCCAATAGGGCAGTCTGGATTGGGTTCATTTTTTGAAAAACCTAATGTTACGGTATCGAAAGTCATTTTAAAAATGGCATCTAAAGTGATTTTTGATGTAGATTTCAATAAACGTGTTCCTCCATTTTTTCCCTCTTTACTTTCTACAATATGATTTTTTTTAAGGTTTGCTATTTCTTTTCTTACCAAAACAGGATGCAAGTTTATGCTGCTAGCTATAAAATCAGATGATAAATACTCATCAGGGAATTTAGATAGTAATGTTAGAATGTGAATTGTAATGGCAAACTTACCTGAAATCATACTGTAATAAAATATATTGCAAATATAGAGTTTATATTCGGATTGACGTTGTTTCTTTTGTTAAATAGTATTGTCGTTCCTGTTTTTTATTTTAATCAATCGGTTTTGGGTTTAAAATGTTTTTAATGGTATTTTTGCTTTCTAATTTATCAGATGAACAACTTTATCCTCATTTTTGTTTGCTTATTCCTCGGTCTTATATTGCAAAATGTAAAGCTTATTCCTCAAAATGCACATAAGATTTTAAATAAAATCGTCATTTATATTTGCCTTCCGGCTTTAGCTTTATATCATATTCCGAAAATTAAATGGGACAATCAATTACTGTTTCCTATTGGAGTGGCTTGGATAGCGTTTGTTATTTCGTATTTCTTTTTCAGTTTCCTAGGTAAAAGATTGGGTTGGTCCAGAAAATTGACGGGCTGTTTGATCATTTGCGCTGGACTTAGTAATACTTCCTTTCTGGGTTTCCCGATAATTGAGGCTTTGTATGGTGAAGAAGGGCTGAAAACGGCAATTTTAGTAGATCAGCCAGGTACTTTTGTTGTGCTATCTACATTGGGAATTTTTGTTGCTACAATTTATTCTAAGGGGAATTTAAATAGCTTGCAAATAGCCAAAAAGATTGCTTTTTTTCCTCCATTCATTACTTTTTGTATCGCTTGTTTGATGAATGTTTTACAGTTTGATTTTTATGATTGGGGACAATTGCTTTTTAAAACTATGGGGAGTGCAGTAACACCATTGGCATTACTATCAGTGGGATTGCAATTGCGTTTTGAAAAAAGAAGCATGCATTGGAATTTTCTCGGATTGGGTCTTTTTTATAAACTGATTTTAACCCCAGCTATTATCTGTTTTTTATATGTGGTGATATTACATCAGCACGGTAAAGATATCGAAGTATCTATCATGGAATCTGCCATGGCGCCTATGATTACTGGTTGCATACTAGCTTCTTCTTATGGCTTAAAGCCAAGGTTGTGTAGTATGATGATTGGTTTTGGAATTCCATTATCATTTATCACTTTGATTTTTTGGAATTTTTTGGTTCATCATATTTAAGGATTTCTTAGACAACTGCTTGATTATTTTGTAGATATGATATATTGTTTGTCTGATTTGTTGTTTTTTTCTTTAATTTTAAGTAACTAAAAATATAGAAACTATGGCAACATTACGATTAGGAGATATAGCTCCAGATTTTAAAGCAGAAACAACATTAGGTACAGTACAATTTCATGAATGGTTAGGGGATTCTTGGGGGGTATTATTTTCTCATCCTGCAGATTTCACTCCTGTTTGTACCACAGAGCTAGGAACAGTGGCAAATTATTATCCTGAATTTGTAAAACGAAATACTAAGGTTATTGCCTTAAGTGTTGATGGTTTAGAATCCCATATGGAATGGATAAAAGATATAAACGAAACTCAAAATACAACAGTTAATTTTCCAATTATTGCCGATGAAAATAAAGAAATAGCAATACTTTATGATATGATTCATCCTAATGCAAGCGATAAATTTACGGTACGTTCAGTATTTGTAATTGGACCAGACAAAAAAGTTAAATTAACGCTGACTTATCCTGCGTCTACAGGAAGAAATTTTGAAGAACTTTTAAGAGTTATTGATAGTCTACAATTGACCGCAAATTATAGTGTTGCTACTCCAGTCAACTGGAAAAGTGGGGAAGACGTGGTTATAACTACGGCAATTCCGGATGAAGATATTCCGAGTAAATTTCCAAAAGGATATACCCGTATAAAACCATATTTGAGAATGACACCACAGCCTAATCTGTAATTGTTGCATTGCAGTAAATAAAAAGAGTACTATGAGGATTATGTCATAGTACTCTTTTTGCTTATAGAGTTGCTATTCGTTATTTGTATTATACCAGATTATTGATTTTGGCATACTGTAATAACATAATGGTTTTAGCATCTTTTATTTCACCAGATCCTATCATGGCATAAGCTTGTTCAAAAGGGATTTCGAGTACCTCAATTTCTTCATGTTCATCCTCTAGTCCGCCTCCGGAACTTATTTTCATACTGGAATCGTATTCACCAACAAAGAAATATAGAATTTCGGTTACGGAACCTGGGGACATGTAGGATTCGAAAACCTTTTTTACCGAATGTAAGCGGTATCCTGTTTCTTCCTCAGTTTCACGAATGATACAAGCTTCAGGATTTTCTTCATCTAATAACCCAGCGCAAGCTTCTATTAATTGACCGCTTTTGTTTCCGTTTACATAGGTTGGCAGTCTAAATTGTCGGGTTAGGATAACGGTTTCTTTTTGTTTATTATAAAGTAAAATAGTGGCTCCGTTGCCTCTGTCGTACACTTCTCGCACTAGTGTGTCCCAGGTGTTGTCTTTTTTTTGATAGTCTACTGTGATTTTATTTAGTGTGTACCAATTGTCAGACAGTAATTCTGTTTTTTGTATTTTATAATTGGGATTGCTCATGGATATTATTTTGAGTGCTAAAAAAAACGTCCCGATTGGGACGTTAATTGTATTATTTAAGAATTGTTTGCTTTCTGTCTGGACCAACAGAAACAATTTTTATAGGAACTTCTACTTCTTTTTCAATAAACTCGATATATTCTTTTAGTTCAGTTGGCAATTGTTCGTAAGTAGTCATACCTGTTAAATCTTGGTGCCATCCTTTGAATTCTTTGAATACCGGAGTTACATTTTCTGGTTCGATGTTGTAAGGGAAATGCGAGATGTTTTTTCCTTTGTAGTTGTACTCAGTACAAACTTTTAAAGTTTCAAAACCAGAAAGTACATCACCTTTCATCATCATTAATTGTGTTACTCCATTGATTTGAACTGCATATTTTAATGCTACTAAGTCTAACCATCCGCAACGTCTTTGTCTTCCGGTAACAGATCCAAATTCGTTTCCTACTTTGGCCATAGTAGTACCATCTTCGTCAAAAAGTTCAGTAGGGAAAGGTCCGCTACCTACACGAGTTACGTATGCTTTGAAAATTCCGTATACTTCTTTGATTTTGTTTGGAGCGATTCCTAAACCTGTACATGCACCAGCCGCTGTAGTATTTGATGAAGTTACAAATGGATAAGTTCCGAAATCTACATCAAGTAATGAACCTTGAGCACCTTCACAAAGGATAGATTTTCCTTCTTTTTGGGCTTTGTTTAGGTATTCTTCGCTATCAATAAAGTCTAATGTTTTTAAAACTTCGATTGATTCGAAAAATTCTTTTTCTAATTCTTCAAGATTGTACTGAATGTTAACATCGTGGAATTTAATCATTTCTTCGTGTTTGTCAGCCAATGCTCTATAACGCTCTTTGAAATCTTCTAATTCGATATCTCCAACACGCAATCCATTTCTACCGGTTTTGTCCATGTAAGTTGGTCCAATTCCTTTTAGTGTAGATCCAATTTTTGCTTTGCCTTTTGATGCTTCAGAAGCGGCATCTAATAAGCGGTGTGTTGGTAAGATTAAATGTGCTTTTCTGGAAATGATTAATTTGCTTTTGATATCCAAATTAAATTTCGCTAGACCTTCAATTTCTTTTTGAAAAACTACTGGGTCAATTACCACTCCGTTTCCAATAATGTTTACTGCGGTTTTGTGGAAAATCCCTGAAGGAATGGTTCTAAGAACGTGTTTTATTCCGTCAAATTCTAAAGTGTGACCTGCGTTTGGTCCTCCTTGAAAACGAGCTATTATATCATAATTTGATGTAAGTACATCAACAATTTTTCCTTTTCCTTCATCTCCCCATTGTAATCCTAATAATAAATCTACAGTCATTCTATCTTTTATTTGTAGTTAATTTTCTTGTGTATTTTCTGTGTTTGTCTTTTTCTTGTTTCCGTATAAGTATAGGGAATGATTGGTGATTTCGATATCAAAAATTTCTTCGATGGTTTTTTTGATAGTTTGAATTCGTGGGTCACAAAACTCAATTACTTCACCGGTATCGGTCATAATGATATGATCGTGTTGTTTGTCGAAATAGGATTTCTCGTAATGTGCTTGGTTTTGCCCAAACTGATGTTTGCGGACTAAGGCACAATCCAGTAGTAATTCGATGGTATTGTAAAGGGTAGCTCTACTGACACGGTAGTTTTTGTTTTTCATTTTGAGATAGAGGTTTTCTATGTCAAAATGTTCTTCGCTTTCGTATATTTCTTGAAGGATAGCATATCTTTCAGGAGTTTTGCGATGTCCTTTGTTTTCGAGATACATTGTAAAAACATTCTTTACAATCTCTTGATTTTTGTTGTTATCTGTGGAAATGAGTGTCATATCTTGCAAAGATAAATTTTTATTTTAAAAGTATAAAAAATTAAAGTTTTTAATTCCAGTATTCAATTCTTTTTTTAAGCTAAAAAAGCGTTGATTAATAAGTGTTTTTTTGGGCTAATTTGATCGTATGATTTAGCACGTGAGGGATAGAAGCTAGCTACCTTGTAGCGCGAATAGCCCGACAGCATTAGGGAAAGAGGCTTAATAAGCGGGGCTAATTATGAGCCTCTTTTTCTAATGGTGGCACGCCCAAATGTTTTTTGAATTTTTTTATTTGGAGAAATGTTCTCTGTTTTTGTTCTCTAAAATTTAACAATTAAGAGTATTGAAGTTATTTTTACATCTTAGTTTTTGTAGACTCGTGTTACTTTGTCTATTCCGTCAATTTTTTTGATGTTGTCTATTAGTTTTCTCAGAATGGTGATATTGGGAACGATCACAGATATTTGTCCTTTGAAAATTCCTGCTTCTCCGCTCAATGATATGCTTTGAATGTTGACATTCATATTGTTTGAAATCACTTTTGTCAACTCGTTTGTGAGTCCTAAAGTATCCATTCCCATGATGTTAATGGTGGCTTTGAAATCTTGCTGAGTAGAGTCAATCCATTTGGCCTGCATGATTCTGTAGGCATAATTGGCTTGCATGGCCAGGGCATTTGGACAATCTTTTTTGTGGACTTTTATTCCGTCATTTATGGTTACAAAACCAAATACTTCATCTCCCGGAATAGGGTTACAGCAGGTAGATAATTTATAGTCGAGCTTGTCTTGTGTTTTTCCAAAAACCAGCATGTCATAATTACTACTGATGACTTGTCTGTGGATATCAACATCAGAGGTAGTGTGTGAACGTTTTATCTTGTTTTTGAAAAAGTTGATTAATGTGTTGCTTTTTTGTACAGCGTAATCTTTTAACTGTTGGTTATCAATCGATCCAACTCCCACTCTGTAAAATAAATCTAAGCTTGTTTTTAATTTAAAAAAGTTAACCAGCTCATTAATAGTTGCTTCGTTTAGAGTGATTTTAAGATGTTTTAGTTTTCGGGTAAGTACCTCTTTTCCGTCTTCGGCAATTTTCTTGGTGTCTTCATTGAGGACATTTCGGATTTTGTTTTTTGCTCGGGAAGTCGTTACGTAATCCAACCAGTTGATGGTTGGTTTTTGGTTAGGAGAGGTAATGACCTCGACTTGGTCTCCACTTTTTAATTCATAATTTAATGGAACTAATTTTCCATTTACTCTTGTTCCTCTGGTTTTTATTCCTATTTCGGAGTGAATGCTAAATGCAAAGTCTAAAGAAGTTGCTCCTTTTGGCAATGATTTGATTTCTCCTTTTGGGGTAAATATATAAATCTCTTTAGAATACAGATTCATTTTGAAATCCTCTACAAAATCGACTGCACTTATTTCTGAGTTTTCCAGTGCTTCTTTTAATAGATTCAACCAAACATCAAGACCGTTTTCTTCCGTTGCTCCATTTTTGTATTTGTAATGAGCGGCATAACCTTTTTCGGCAATTTCGTCCATGCGTTCGCTTCGCACCTGAACTTCTACCCAGCGACCTTTTGGTCCCATTACAGTAATATGCAGGGCCTCGTAACCGGTTGATTTAGGAGAGGAGATCCAGTCGCGTAATCGGCTTGGGCTGGGTCTATAATGGTCTGTAACAATAGAGTATATTTTCCAGGCCAAGAATTTTTCGTCGTGTGGATTGGATTTATAAACGATTCGTAAGGCAAATTTATCATAGACTTCGTCAAAACCAACGTTTTGAGCAGTCATTTTTCTGTAAATAGAATAGATAGATTTTGGTCTTCCTTTTATGATATAATCAATTTCTTCTGCGTCTAATGAGGTTTTAAGGATATCCGAAATGTCTTTTATGTAGGCATCTTGTTCTTCCTTGGTTTCTCTGATTTTGCTTACAATGTCATTGTAAATAAGAGGCTCTGTATATTTTAGACCTAGATCTTCTAGTTTGTTTTTTATTTTATAAAGTCCTAAACGATGTGCTAATGGTGCGTAGATGTATAATGTCTCTGAAGCAATTTTCTCTTGCTTGTAGGCTTCCATAGAATCCATAGTTTGCATGTTGTGCAATCTATCGGCTATTTTTATCAAAATTACACGAACATCATCATTCAGTGTCAAGAGCATTTTTCTAAAATTCTCGGCTTGCATGGATATGTTTAAATCCTTTTGAACCATAGAGATTTTTGTTAATCCTTCTACAAGTTGTGCTACTTTGGGATTAAACAAACGCTCAATATCTTTTACTGTAGTTGGAGTGTCTTCTACAACATCGTGCATTAAAGCAGCAGCAATTGAGGTAGCTCCCAAACCAATGTCAGCGGCCACGATTTTTGCAACAGCTATTGGGTGAAATATATAGGCCTCTCCGGATTTTCTGCGTTGATCTTTATGTGCTTCTACGGCAACGTCAAACGCTTTGCGAATCAGCTTTTTGTCTTCGGTGGTTAGGGTTTGATAACTTATTCGAAGTAACTCTTTATATTCTTGGGCTATTGCTTTATTCTCTTTTTCTATATCTATTTCTATCATAACGGCATGGTTCAATCCCTAAAAATAAGAATAAGTAATGAAATAAGCAAGAAGATTTTCAGGATTCAGGAATAATGAATGCCTTATACTTCTACACTATTTTCTAAAATTCGTATTGGTTTTTTATTTTCATCTAATGCTACAAAAGTAAAGCTTCCTGTTATAGCCTTCTCTCTGTGGTTGCTATACATTTGTTCGATATAGATTTCTACTTTTACATCTACACTTGTGTTACCTATTTTAGACACTTTCCCTACGAGTTCCACTATTGTCCCAGCTGGAATAGGTTTTTTGAAATCAATTTTATCCGAAGAAACGGTTACACATCTTTTTCTTGTAAATCTGGTTGCTGTTATAAATGCAACTTCATCCATCATCAACATGGCTGTTCCGCCAAATAGAGTGTCGTAATGATTGGTTGTGCTTGGGAAAACGGTTTTGAAAATTCTAGTTTCGGCGTGTGCAATTTTTTCTTCTAAATTCATTGTTTTTATATAAAATAGTTATTAGATGTTGTTATTTTAAAGCTATAGTAATCTATAGTAATTATTGGTTCATTTTCTTGAAATCTAAATCTTGAAAATCGTAACTGAAGTCGGTTAGTTCTGAAATCGGTTTCATTTTGATTGTAATTGCTTTTCCGGCTGCATCATATTCAAAAAACAGATGGGCATCTGCATGAAAATAGGCATTGTCCCATTTTATAACTAAGTTTTTCTCTTTGTAAAAGAATAATTCTCCAGAAAGTTGTGGAGATCGCTTGGAAGCAAAAAGTAATTTTCCTTTTTTCTCGCTAATTACAACGTCACCTAACCAATTGTCCTCATATGTTCCAACATAGTTATTGAAGTCAATTTTGACTTTGTCTTTTTTGTTTTTGGCTACCAATGCCCAAACTTCGTCAGTTACTTTATCTGCATATTCTTCGGTGGTTTTTACTCTATTGCTGTAAATGGTAACATAATCGTCTGATTTGATTCCTAAATAACTGTCTTTTATAGTATTGGTGATTGCGCTGAAAGCAGCTCCAGATTGTTGATTGGTCAAAACTACAATCCCTAAATTTAGTTCAGGAAATAGTGTGACCTGGGTGACAATTCCTTCTAAACCACCTGTGTGAGTGACTTGTTTGTATCCTTTTACATCACTCAAAAACCAACCTAATCCATAAGAACTAAAGTGGCTATTGTAAGGAGGTTTTGTGTTTATGGGAATAATGGTTTGTTGGCTCCACATTTCATTATGCTCTTTTTCGGAGAATAATTGTTTATTTTCGGTACCATATTTACCATTATTCAATTGCATAATCATCCATTTACTCATGTCGTTTACGTTTGAGTAAATTCCGCCTGCGGCATCGAATATTTGATTTTTGTATCTTGAAATTACTTTTAGTTTTCCGTCAATAGGAACGTGAGGTGCAATAATATTACTGGTGTCTTTTAATCGAACAAATGATGCAGCACTATTTTTCATATCCAATGGCTTCATCATTCGGCTTTCAATAAAGTCACACCAACTCAAACCACTTGCTTTTTGAATCACTTCCCCAGCAACGATATATAATAAGTTGTCATAATCATATTGTGTTCTAAAAGCCGAAACTGGTTTTAAGTATTGCAAATTTTGAATAATATCCTGTGCTGTAAAATTGCTTCCGTCTGGCCAAATCATCAAATCTCCTGCACCAAGTCCCAATCCGCTTCTGTGAGTCAGTAAATCTCGAATAGTAAATTCATTGGTCACATAATCATTGTACATTTTGAAATTTGGTAGATAGGTGATGACTTTATCATCCCATTTTAGTTTGCCTACGTCTACAAGCATTGCCAAAGCGGCACTTGTAAACGCTTTACTATTGGAAGCAATTCCAAAAAGTGTATTTGCATCTACCTTTTCATTGGTTAGAATAGATTTTACTCCGTATCCTTTTGCAAGTACCACTTTTCCGTCTTTGACAATTGCGACTGCAATTCCGGGAACGTTAAAAGCGGTTAAAGCTCGATTGACTACATTATCTACTTCTTCATTAGAAATTTGGGCAAAAGAATGGATGCTAAATGCAAGAAGGACTAAAAGGGAAATACTAACTTTTTTCATACTATTCTGTTTGGTTTATTTCTAATGGTCTCTATTTTAAAATCTAAAATTAAAAACCTCTTTGTCTTTTGGCTTCAAATATTAAAATCGCTGCGGCTACTGATACATTCATACTGTCTATTTCGCCTTGCATCGGGATAATGATGTTTTGTGTGGCTGCATCACGCCATTCCTGTGTGAGTCCCGTTGCCTCAGTTCCTACAACCAATGCCGTTGGTGAAGTATAATCTTGGGTGTGATAGGAAGTGGAATTTTGTAAGGTGGCACAATAAAAATTGATGTTTCGTTCTTTCAGAAACGCAATAATCTCGGTAGTCGTCCCTGTTGCAATCTGATTGGTAAACAAACAGCCTACACTAGATCGAACCACATTGGGATTGTATAGGTCGCTTTTTGGGTTGGCAATAATCACTGCATCAAGATGAGCAGCATCGGCAGTACGCAATAAGGCACCAATATTTCCTGGTTTTTCGGGAGCTTCAGCAATAAGAATCAATGGGTTTTCGGATAATTGTAAATCGGATAGTTGCATTGATTTGGCTTTGGCTACAGCCAAAATTCCTTCGGTGGTATCTCTGTAAGCCAATTTTTGATAAACAGCAGTACTAATTTCGATTAATTCGGCTTTATTGGATAATTTACGGGTTTCCGTTTCTGAACATATTTCGGGTACAAACAAAATCGTTTCTATTTCATATCCTCCTTTTATGGCTATCGAAATTTCACGTTTTCCTTCTATCAAAAAAGTTCCTGATTGTTTGCGTGCTTTTGCTTTTTCCTGCAATAACAACAGAGATTTGATAAAAGGGTTTTGGAGGCTGGCGATTTGTTTCATGTAGAGGTACTATTTTTCTTTAGAGGATCAGCGTGTCGCCATTAGGTATGATCTTTAAATTTTGATTCATGGCGATTTTAGTGAAAAGATGCTGGTTAGTAATTTGTGCTAAGATACTACCATTTTTTAAATTTTAAAGCTGAAAATTCATCCTAAGAAATAATACTTTGTAAAGAGTATTTTATTTAATTTTGAAAACGAAATCCAAACAACAATTTACAATCTAAAATCTAAATGTTTCATCTACTCGATATCATCGGAACCATGGCATTTGCTATGTCAGGCGCATTAACAGCTATGAGTAAAAAGTTAGACCCTTTTGGCGTTTTTATCATTGCATTTGTCACAGCTGTAGGAGGCGGAACCTTACGAGATGTCATGATAGGCCGTACTCCAGTTGGTTGGATGCACGATTTGACCTATGTATATGTAATCATTTTAGGTTTTTTTTTAACGATCTTATTCCGAAAAAGATTAGACAAACTTCGTATTTCGTTAGCTCTATTTGATACTATTGGGTTGGGGGTTTTTACTTTGATTGGTATTCAAAAAGGAATAGATTACCATCTAAATCCTGTTATTTGTGTTGCATTAGGCACCATGACTGCTTGTTTTGGAGGAGTTATTCGGGATATTTTATGTAATGAAATTCCAGTGATTTTCCGCAGAGAAATTTATGCAACAATATGTATTCTGGGCGGAATTGTGTTTTTCATGCTCCGAAGAATGAACTTAGAAAACGATATTTTGTATCTAGTCACTTCATTAGTTATTATTGCGGTTCGTGTATTGGCTGTAAAGTACAAGTGGCATCTTTCGCCATTCGAGCATAAAAAATAAAGAGCATTTACTTCATCAGTTTAGTATAAATAATTCTAAGCTTATTATATCTAACGTGTTGGTGTAATTATTTTTTGCCACATAGATTCTGCGTTGATTTTTTAAATATAAACTTGAGCCTTCGGGGTTTTTCCAGTTTTGTTGTTATTTATTACAAGATATAATTTGTGATTTGGATTTTTTTTGCAATTCGTATTTAAAATATTGCCCTAATTGCTTACTTTTCCAGTCTTTAATCCCCAAATGTGAAAAACTACTCTGTAAGACGATATCAAGAAAGCGATTACCTGCATTGGAATACCTTTGTAAGTAAGGCCAAAAATGCTACATTTCTGTTTCATAGGGATTTTATGGACTATCACAAAGATCGATTTGAGGATTATTCTTTGTTGGTTTTTAATAGAGAGAAATTAGTGTCGGTTTTGCCTGCTAATAGAGTAGGAGACAGTATTTATTCTCATCAAGGATTGACTTATGGCGGTTTGGTTTATGAAGAAAAGTTAAAGTTAGCCTCGGTGATAGAAGTCTTTAAAGCTGTTTTACTCTATTTGTACGAAAATGAAATTATCAAAATTCAAATTAAAACTCTTCCATCTATATATCATAAAAAGCCAGCCGAAGAATTAAATTATGCGCTTTTTTTGGCAGAAGCCCAATTAATTAGAAGAGACACGCTCGCGGTTATTGATTTGTCAAAACCTTCTCAGTTTTCTAAAATTAGAAAAAGAGGGATTCAGAAGGGGTTTGACAACAAATTGGTTATAAAGGAAGAATCTGATTTCGAAAATTTTTGGAACGAAATATTGATTCCGAATTTAGAGCAAAAACACAATGTAGAACCTGTTCATTCTTTAAATGAAATACGACTTCTGAAAAGTCATTTTGATAAAAATATCAGGCAGTTCAATGTGTATTACAACGATGAAATTGTTGGAGGTACAACCATTTTTGAATCCGAAAATGTGGTGCATTGTCAATACATTTCAAAGTATGAGAAAAATGAAAATTTAGGAAGTTTAGATTTTTTATACAATCATTTAATAAATAATGTATTTGCTGGCAAAAGATATTTTGATTTCGGAATATCTAATGAGAATCAAGGTGAAATAGTCAATAAAGGGCTGTCTTATTGGAAAGAGAGTTTTGGGGCAAGTACCATTGTACATGATTTTTATGAAGTAGAAACTATAAAATATTCTGAATTAGATAACGTATTAAAATGATAAAATTCTTAGATTTAAAAAAAATAAACGAACCTTATGAAATTGCTTTTCAAGAGAAATTGAAAGTGGTTTTAGCTAATGGTTGGTATATTTTAGGAAATGAAGTCCGAGAGTTTGAAACTAATTTTGCCCAATATTGTGGAGCCAATTATTGTATTGGAGTAGGGAATGGATTAGATGCCTTAACACTTATTTTCAAAGCATATATTCAGCTAGGGAAATTACAAAAAGGGGATGAGGTTATTGTGCCTGCCAATACTTATATTGCCAGTATATTAGCCATTCTTCAAGCAGATTTAGTACCAGTTTTGATTGAACCCAAGTTAGAAACTTACAACATTGATCCGAGTTTAATTCAGAATGCAATAACAACCAAAACGAAAGCCATTCTAGCAGTGCATCTTTACGGTCAATTGGCTGAAATGGATTTGATTAATGAAATAGCCAGTCAAAATAATTTGATTGTGGTTGAGGATGCTGCACAATCGCAAGGAGCAACTAGCAATCAAAAGTCTGCGATCAAAAATCTGCAAACAAGTGCAGCATATAGTTTTTATCCTGGGAAAAATCTTGGGGCATTAGGAGATGGAGGTGCTGTAGTAACGAATGATGCTGAACTTGCTAAAACTATCCAGTCCCTTAGAAATTATGGTTCAGAGATAAAGTATCAGAATGATTTTATAGGAGTCAATTCCAGATTAGATGAATTACAAGCTGCATTTTTGAATCTAAAATTACCAAACTTAGATTCAGATAACGAAAAACGTAGAATCATTGCTAAACGGTATTTATCCGAAATAAAAAATGATAAAATCATCTTGCCATTTTGGGATTTTAGTAGCAATCATGTTTTTCATCTTTTTGTTATTCGAACTCAAAACAGAGCCGATTTGCAAAACTATTTAGCAGCAAATAACATCGAAACGATGATTCATTATCCTATTCCGCCACATCAGCAAAAAGCTTTTGGTTCTGAGTCATTGGGGTGGAATAATTTGTCCTTTCCTATAACCGAAAAAACACACAATGAAGTTTTGAGTTTGCCTATAAGCCCTGTTTTAACAAATGATGAGGTGAGTTTTGTTATTGAAGCTTTAAATAAGTACTAAATTGAAGTTTATAGAGAAGATGAGGGAATTAAAATTAGTTATTAAGAGATATGTACCTGAAAAAATCTGGATTTCACTTATTAAGGTATATAATTTTACAAAATTGAGAAGTTTATATAATTTGTATTTAATTAAAGAAGCTCGTAAAAATCATATAAAAGCACTTGAAATAGTTAGGAAAAAAGAAAAAATAAAAGTTGCTTTCTTTTTGATTCATGAATCGGTATGGAAATATGATGTGCTTTATAATTTAATGTTACATCATCCTAGATTTGAACCTATTATATTTGTTTGTCCAGTTGTAAATTATGGTATGGAAAATATGCTATTTGAGATGAACAAATCGTATGGATCATTTAAAAAGAAAGGATATAATGTCATTAAAACGTATGATAATGAGACTGAAGAGTATTTAGACGTTAAAAAAACTTTTTCGCCGGATATAGTATTTTACACGAATCCATATCAAGGTTTGCAAGATTATAGGTTTTATATAAAACAGTTTTCAAAAACGTTGACCTGTTATGTGCCTTATGCTGTTATGACTACTAATTATGAGTCTTTCTATAACTTAGATTTTCACAACCTCGTTTGGAGAATTTTTTCTGAAACTACGATTCATAAAGAAATAGCATTGCAGAAACAAATATACAAAGGGCAAAATAACATTGTGACAGGTTATCCTGGATTTGACCAGCTTTTGATTAATAAAACACCGAATATGAATGTTTGGAAAAATAAAAATCCAACTTTAAAAAAAGTTGTATGGGCTCCTCATCATTCAATGTATGAATTAAATAAGGTGTCGAATTTTTTAGAATATTGTGGTTACTTTTTAGAATTGGCTGTAAAGTATCAGGATAAATTACAAATTGCATTTAAACCGCATCCATTATTGAGAGTTAAATTAGAGGGAGATCTAAATTGGGGAATTGAGAAAACCTCTAGTTACTATAATAAATGGGAAAACTTAGCAAATGGTCAGTTTGAAAATTCAGAATATGTAGATCTTTTTTTGACATCAGATGCTATGATTCATGATTGTGGTTCGTTTATGTCAGAATATCTTATAACGGGGAAACCATCACTTTTTATGGTTAGGAACGAATCTGTTATGGATCATTGGAGTGATTTTGGGGAAAAAGCAGTGTCAGTTCATTATCAATCCAGAAGCAAAAAGCAATTGATTGACTTTATCGAAAATGTTGTATTGAATGAAAATGATTGGATGAAAGAGGAACGTAATTCATTTGTGCAAAACAATTTGATTCAAGAAAATAATTTAACCGCATCTCAAAACATATTGAATTATTTAGAAAGTCAAATCTTTCAATAAATTAGGAATGCTTTTTGAAAATTTATAATTTACTTAAAATAGGATAGATGAACATAGCTGTCATTTTAGCAGGGGGAGTGGGAACTAGATTAGAGAAGTCTTTGCCTAAGCAATTTTTTAAAGTTGCAGGAAAGATGGTTATAGAACATGCTGTTGATGCATTTGAGAAGAATGAATTAATAGATGAAATTGCTATAGTTATAAATAATCATTACATATTTATGGTAGAGGATATGATTATTAAAAATGGATGGCTAAAAGTTAAGCGTATTTTGACTGGGGGTAAAGAACGTTACCATTCTAGCCTTGCAGCGATTAATGCATATCACGATTTTAAAAGCGCTAATTTGATTTTTCATGATGCAGCTCGTCCTTTGGTTAGTCAAAGAATTATTAATGATGTAGTGAAATCAATGGATAATTATAATGCAGTAGATGTTGCTATTAATTCTGCTGATACAATTATTGAGGTTGAAAACGATATTATAACTACGATTCCAAACAGGGTGAAAATGCGTAGAGGGCAAACTCCACAAGGTTTTAAACAGGAGGTTATTGCGAAAGCTTATGAACGAGCACTTCAAGATGAAAATTTTAAAGCAACTGATGATTGTGGAATCGTAAGTAAATATTTTCCTGAAGAACAAATATTTGTGGTGGATGGTGAAGAGGTTAATATGAAATTGACTTATCCTGAGGATACTTATTTGCTGGATAAATTGTTTCAATTGCGTTCGGTTGAAATTCAAAATATACAACTATCACAAGAATGCCTTGCAGAAAAGGTTATGGTCGTTTTTGGAGGATCATATGGGATTGGAAAAAGTGTTGTAGATTTTGGTATTTCGAATGGAGTTCGTGTTTATAGTTTTTCTCGTAGTGAAAATAATGTTGATGTTTCCAATATGGAGGATGTTAAGAATGCATTGGGCAAGGTGTTTCGAATAGAAAAAAAAATTGATTTTATTATCAACACTGCAGGGGTATTATATAAGGAGCCATTAGGAACTATGAATTACCAAAATATTCTTGATTCCATAAATATTAATTATTTAGGAATGGTTAATATTACTCTTGCATCTTTAGCTTATTTGAAAGAATCAAAGGGACATATTTTGTTTTTTACTTCTAGTTCGTATACTAGAGGTAGAGCGTTTTATAGTATTTATTCTTCAACTAAAGCTGCTACTGTTAATTTTGTTCAAGCAATTTCTCAAGAATGGGAAACATTTGATATTAAAGTGAATTGTATAAATCCAGAGCGTACGCAAACATCAATGAGGTTGAAGAATTTTGGTAGTGAGCCAGAAAACACTTTATTAAAACCAGATACAGTTGCTTTGAGATGTATTCAGACTTTGTTGTCTAATTATACTGGGCAGGTAATAGATGTTCGACTTTAGAGGGGGATTAAATAGTTTTATTAGGTAAAAAAAGCAATATCAATTATGCTTAATTTGAGAATTAAGTACAATAAATTTTAATTTTTTTTAAATGCACAATACCTCTCTAAAAGCAATTGCAACAAAAGGAATTATTTGGTCTGCGGTTGATAAATTTGTTGTTCAGTTTGGACAATTCGTTGTAGGTATAGTACTTGCTCGAATTTTGCTACCAGAAGATTTTGGTCTAATAGGAATGTTAGCCATTTTTATAGTTCTGTCACAAACTTTTATTGAAAGTGGTTTGGGCACGGGGTTGATTCAACGTCAAGAAAGGGAAGATATTGATTTTTCGACTTTATTCGTGTTCAATTTAGCCACAAGCAGCTTTTTTTATTTAGTGCTTTTTTTTTCAGCGCCCTTTATTTCTTCTTTTTTTGAGAAACCTCAATTGACTGATTTAACAAGAATATTGAGTTTAAGCTTGTTTCTAAATGCTTTTGCAATTGTTCAACGAACGAAACTAACAATTGCGATTGATTTCAAATCCATTGCAAAAAGTAATGTAATTGGAATGATTACTGGTGGATTATGTGGGGTAATAGCTGCTATAAATGGGTATGGAGTCTGGTCTTTAGTTGTTCAAATGCTCATTGGGTCTTTGGCTTCATCTATGTCATTGTGGTTTTTAAGTGATTGGAGTCCCTCTATTGTTTTTTCAAAAAAATCTTTTAGATCTTTATTTCGTTATGGTTCAAAATTACTAATAACAGGTCTGTATGCTCAAACCCTAAATAATGTGTATAATATTTGCTTGGGGAAATTTTATCCAACTGCATCATTGGGTTATTATACAAGAGCAAAGAGTTTTGCGGACATATCAGCTGGTACTATTGTTAGTACTATACAACAAGCTACATTTCCAATCCTCACATCAGTTCAGTATGATAAAGAGAAATTAGTATCTATTTTTAGCAGAATGGTTCGCATGTCAGCTTTCTTTATTATCCCGATTATGACACTTATTGCTTTGTTGGCAAAGCCAATAGTTATACTATTACTTACAGAGAAATGGATTTCTCTAATTCCTCTTTTGCAATGGATGGTTTTTGCACGTATTTTTCTTCCAATGAGTACTATTAATATGAATTTATTAAATGCCATGGGGCGTTCAGATTTATTCTTAAAAGTTGATTTGTATAAACTGCCTATGACAGTATTGGCAATGGTAATTACAATTCCTATAGGGTTAAAAGCTATGATAATTGGACATGTTGTCACATCAGCCTTATCTTTCATTATTAACGCATACCTTCCGGGGAAATTCTTCGGCTATGGTCCGATTAATCAATTGAAAGAGATGTTGCCTTTTTTTGTTGCTACAATAGGAATGTCAATTTTGGTAATTATGATCTCTTATTTTATAGATAATTTAGTTTTGCAATTATTTTCTGGCATTGTATTTGGATTGTTAATTTATCTATCTATCTGTTGGCTATTCAAATTAGAAGAGTTAACAGAGGTTAAGGAATTACTTTTAAAGTTTTTAAAAAAGACAGTATAGTGAAGAATTGAGTTTTGGAAAGCTAACAATATTTTTTGTATTCAAGAAATATCATTTGCAAAAAGTAATTAATTGTTTTTCCAAGTCTCCAAATATTTCTCTGCAATTTTCACATAGTGGTGCTCCTTTTCGATAAAAGCTCTAGCACGTTTTCCCATTGCTATTATTTCATTTGGATTTTCTATTAAATAAGATAATTCTTTTACTAAATAATCTACATCGGGAATAGCATTTACACAAACCCTTTCTGTAATGTTATAGTATTCTGTAAATTCTTTTTCGGCTCCTGTAAAAACCACTTTTCCTTTAGCCATAGCTTCAAGTGCATTATATCCTTGATCACGAGAGGTACATTGATCTAAAAGAATATGAGATTTGTTGTAAAGATTTATGTATTCTGGATATGGAATTGTATTTGCTATTATTATTTCTACCTTGTCACTATACTTTTTTTTAATTAATTCTAATGATCTCTCAAAATAAGTAATTCCCTTTTGATGATAACTAAATTTATTTATTCCTAAAAAAATGACTGTTTTGTCTTCAATTCGTAACTTTTCAAATTTTAGTTTATCCAAGTATACTGGATAAGGTATTAAACCTTTGTAAATAGGACTGTTTTTTGTTGCTTCAACATAATCAAAATCAGTTGGTACTAATCCATTAAAATTATTGGTCATAAATTTATGGATTTTAATATGTCCTTTACTAAAATAGTCAAAAAATTGAATGTATTCTTTTAGTTTTGGATTTATAAAAAAAGGAGTCATAAGTGATTTATAATTCTTATTTTCAATATAAAACTTAAGAGTTAAATAATCAATACCAGCAGAGAGTATAAAGCATTTTTTGTTTGAATTAAATATTTTTTTGATGAAAAAAAATTCTAAAGGTTTATAAGTTTTTATTGGTGCTTCATTGACAAACTGAACAATGTCAAAATTTTTCAATTTAGATAGGTGTAAATAAAAACGTATTCCATATTCTATGCCTATAAAATCGAACTTAAATAAACGAAGCGATATTTTTCTTGGAAGTATGAAAATTTTTTTTGATAAAAATCTTGCATCATGTTTGTAGTCAACAGGGTAAGATCTATGTCCATTGCTGTTGCCAATTATAATAACTTCATGTCCTAGCTCAATTAATCCTTTTTTTAGGGAATCATGCAATAAACTATATTCACCAACAAGTAAAATTCTCATTATTATTATATTTGATGCTAAAATAGTCAAAAATGAATGAATTTAATAAACAGAATCGGCGCATTTGTATTGTTTCTGATCAACTTGCAGGTGGAGGTGCTGAACGCTGCTCGAGTTTGCTTTCTGTTTTTTTTGAAAGAAATAATTTTAAAGTTCATCATGTAATTGTATTAGATAAAATAGAATACAAATTTGCAGGGGAAATTCTCAATTTAGGGAAATTGAAGAATAAAAGGAATGACTTTTTAAATAAGCTTAAAAGATTTTATGTGCTGAAAAAATTTTTCAGCCATAATAAGTTTGATTTTATAATTGATACCCGAGCAAAAAATCATAGTTTGCGAGAGTTCTTTATTTCTAAGTGTATATTTACTTCACCTTTAATACAGATTATTCATAGTTATATGCTTAATTTATATTTTCCCAAAAATGTATTTCTGGCAAAAAATATTTATTCTCATTGCTATAAAATAATAACTGTATCTGAGGGAATAAAAAATAAAACAGCGATAGATTATAAATACTCTAACGTTGAAACAATTTATAATCCGGTAGATTTTGAGTATATTAATAAGCAATTATTAGAAAGTATATTGTCAACTCCATATGAATATATTTTGGCTGTTGGTAATATGGAAAGTATGGTGAAGCAGTTTGATAAGTTAATAGATTGTTATTCTAAATCGGATTTGGTTAATAAAAATATTAAATTAATTATTCTTGGGGAAGGAATTTTAAGAAGCACACTAGAACAAAAGGTTGAAGAAATGAATTTGGAAAGTTTTGTTATATTTAAAGGCAAAATTAGCAACCCATTCCCATATTATAAGAATGCTCTTTTTACTGTTTTATCTAGTAAGAATGAAGGTTTTCCATATGCATTAATAGAATCATTAGCTTGTTCGACACCAGTCATATCATTTGATTGTTTGTCTGGGCCAAAAGAAATCATTAAGGACAAAAAAAATGGATTGTTAGTTGAAGATCAAAATGAAGATAAATTAATAGAAGCTATTGATTTATTTGCTAATGATAAAACATTGTACAATTATTGTAAAAGAAATGCGTTGCAAAGTGTAGCCCATTTTGATTTGGAATTGATAGGGAAACGATGGTTGGAGTTAATGAAAATTAAAGTCGAATAGATCAAATTATGAATATAAAATTAATTGACATTCCCAAAATCGAGAATATTTTAGGAAATATTGCTGTAATCGAAAATGATGTTTTGCCTTTTGAAGTAAAGAGAGTTTACTATTTATATGATATTCCAAGTTCTGCAAATCGAGGAGGGCATTCACATATTAAACTGCAACAAGTCCTAATAGCTATTTCTGGAAGTTTTGATGTGATTCTTAAAGATGGAATTTCTGAAAAGACAATTACCTTAAATAAACCAGATAAAGGATTGTTAATAAGAAATAATATTTGGAGGGAATTGGAGAATTTTTCATCTGGAGCTGTTTGCTTAGTTTTGGCATCTACGATTTATAATGAAGAAGATTATATAAGAGATTTTGATGAATTTTTAAAATCTAAGTCAAATGGCAATTAAAAAGAAATATGATCTTATATCAAAAGGTGATTTTTTAGACCTATATTATAAAGTAAAATTTAAAGGAATAAAATTTATTATTTTAAAATTATCAAAACTGTCTTATCAAAATAGAGTTTCTTCAAAATGGGACTGGAGTAGTTCGCCATCTGATTTTTGGGTAATACCACAGATAAAAGAGGATTGGAATTTAAAAGTATCTGGAAGCCCTTTTGTTTTATATGAAGAATATGTTTGTTCGAAGTATTTAAAGGACAAAGTAGGATTGAATATGCTTTCTATTGGTTGTGGAGAGGGCATTCATGAACGAAATTTTTCTACTTTCGCAAATTTTGATAAAATAACAGGAGTTGATTTGTCATCTGTAAGTATAAATAAAGCAAAACAAAAGGCAGATGAAAATAGAATGAATATTGAGTATCATTGTCAGGATTTTTTAAAAATGAAATGGGACACAAAGTTTAAAGTAATATTGTTTGATTCAAGTCTACATCATTTCGATAATATTGATTTATTTTTAAAAAAATATATAAGTCCTATTCTTTGTGATGATGGCATAGTTGTCGTTTTTGAATATTGTGGTCCAAATAGATTGGCTTGGAATAAAGCTCAATTACAAGAAACTAATAGGCTTTTAAATCTATTGCCCCAAAAATTTAAATTTTTGATAGATGGTAAAACTATTAAGAGAAAAAATTATAAGCCTGGATTATTAAGAATGCTTATTGTGGATCCTTCAGAAGCTCCTGATTCTGAAAATTTAGTCAAAGCTTTGCAAAATAACTTTAAAATTATAGAAGAAAAGCAATTAGGATGGACTATTTCACATCTGCTTTTAAAAAGTATAGCCCATAATTTTTTAAATGATGATAGGGAAACTAAAGAGCTTTTAGATTTTGTTTTGAAAAATGAAAAGGAATATATCGAAAAAACAAATGATAATAATGCAATTTTCGGTGTGTATAGAAAAGCAATATAAAATATTAGAAAGTAATATAGCTCTTAAAAAGTAACATTTAAAAATGAGATTATTATATATTGTACCAGATGTAACAGGAGCAGGAGGTATTGCTCGTGTCATTTCTTTGAAATTAGACTATTTATTAACTAGAACTGATTGTAAAATAGATATTATATCTCTTAATAGTACAAAAAAGAATTGTTTTTATGGCTTCAATAAAAAAATTAACTGGCACACTATTAACCATTCTAAAAACTCAATATTTTTTCTAAAATCTTATTTTTTATTTATTAAAGAAGTTATTTCAAAAGTAGAACCGGATATTATTGTTGTTTGTGATGCTAATTTTTGGTATTTATTTCCTTGGTTTATAAAGTTTGAAATACCGATAATATTTGAAACCCATGTTTCTAAATTTTTAGAGAAATCGGATAATGAAAGCTTATTTAGAAGATTTATTTCTCCTTTAATTAATCCTGTTAAAAGAAAAACATTTAAAAAATTTGATAAGGTCATTTTTTTATCTCAAGATTGTAGTGATGAATGGGAGTTAAAAAATAATGTAGTGATTCCTAATCCAGTGACTTTTTTTGTAGAAAAAGAATCTAGTTTAAATAATAATAGAGCAATAGCAATAGCTAGACATAGCTATGAAAAAGGAATTGATAGATTATTAATGATTTGGAAAAATATAATAAAGGAACATCCTGATTGGTGTTTGGATATTTATGGAGAATGGAATGGGAATAATAAATATCAACTATTAGCGATTGATTTGGGAATTTCTAATAGTGTAAATTTTTTTCCACCCACATTAGATATAAAAGATAAATATTTAGAATCATCCATTTATCTTATGGCTTCTAGGTCTGAAGCTCTTCCTTTGGTTTTAATTGAAGCTATGAATTGTGGCCTACCTTGCGTTTCTTATGATTGTCCTTCCGGTCCTAGAAATATCATTGAGGATAATGAAAATGGTTTTTTGATTGAAGATGGAAATAGTACTGATTTTGAAAAAAAAGTTGCTCTTTTAATTGAAGACAAAGAGTTAAGAATAAGAATGGGAAAAAAAGCGAAGCTATCCATTGAGAAATATCAAATAGATAAGGTTATGAATCAATGGGATGATTTATTTCAAGATATTAGCCTTGTAAAACATTAAATTTTAAGAGATCCTTTATCTATAAAGGATTTTTATATGTGTTTCTGGTATAAAAAAAAGAAATATAAGCTTCTTAGAGTTTCTTTTTTTTCAAAATTATTTTTATTGGAATAATTTGAATGATGATATTCTTGAGCGTAGATAGATAGTTATTTGTTTTCAAGCATGCACAAATAACCTAATCGGTATAAGTCAAAAATAAATAAAGATGGATTTTTACTTGACAAGTTCTTCAGAAAAAGTAACCGTGTTATTTTATAGAAATATGAAAAGACAAAAACAATATTTAATCTTTTTAATTTTGTAAATATTCTTGAAAGCCGAACATAATCTGGAGGTAATAATTTATTGTCAATTAGATACTTTAAGGCTATTATAGAATCACTTTCTTTTTGAATTGCAACTTCAAATTCATCTAGCCCTAAATGATAAACAGGGTTTTGAATATGTGAAATTTTTATTTCTTTTTGTTTTAAATTATACGAAAACAAAGTGTCTTCATGCCTTAAATTCGGTAAGCTCTCATTAAAGGAAACTTTTTCTATGATTGATTTTTTGATCAAAAAATTCAATGTTAGAAAAGATAAATAAGGATTTGTATTTCTATCTTCTACGCTAAGAGCTTCCCTAGATTTGCCATAAAACCATCTTAGAAGTTGGTTTTTTGCGGGTTTTTCTTTTTTGTATAAAATACCCCCATAAACAATTTTTTCTTCTGTATTTATATGTTTCAGATAGTCTGATATAAAGCTATTATTTACAGGAAATGTGTCAGCATCTAGAAATAACAAATTAGTATATATTGCTTTTCGGGCTAATAAATTTCGAATAGCACTTCTTCCTATATTTTTGTCTAAAATTTCAAAGGAACAATTTGTAATGCTATTAATTTTTTGATTTTCGACTTGAGACTCTTTAGAGTGATCATCAAGTGAAATTATCTCAAATTCAATTTTACAATTTGTGCATTGTTTGTGCAATTCTAAAACAAGTGAATGTATATTATAATTGTAAGTAGGAATAAGGATTGACAGCATTACACCGTTCTTTGAACTACTTCAAAGATTTTGGCATCTTCGCATTTCAATGTTTTGTTTGGGAATTTCATCAATAAGGCATAATCGTGTGTAGCCATAATGACTGTTTTTCCGATGGTATTGATTTTTTTCAAAACCTCAAGCACTTCGGCACTCGTTTGTGGATCTAGATTTCCGGTAGGCTCATCGGCAAGGATAAATTCAGGGTCGTTCAATAAAGCTCTTGCAATTGCAATACGTTGTTGTTCTCCTCCGGAAAGCTGGTGTGGCATTTTGTTGGCAAAGTCTTTCATATTTACTTTGTCAAGAACTTCATCAATTTTAGCGTCCATTCCCTCTTTATCAACCCATCCAGTTGCTTTTAGAACAAAAAGCATATTGTCTTTTACAGTACGATCTGGTAATAATTTAAAATCTTGAAAAACGATTCCAATCTTTCTTCTCAAAAATGGAATATCATCTTCTTTTAAAGTAGCCAAATCAAATTCGACAATTTTACCTTCACCTTCTGTTAATGGTAAATCTGCATATAATGTTTTTAATAAACTACTCTTCCCAGAACCGGTTTTTCCGATGATGTAGATGAATTCACCATGATTCACTTCTAAATTAACATCAGATAAAATAGTTTTTCCTTCTTGGTATATGTTTACGTTTTTTAAAGACAGTACAGATTGAGACATAATAGAAATTGTTTATTGGGTAAAAGTAAAAAGATAAAATCCAAATAACAAATTACAAAAAGTAAAATGCGAAAATTAAATTTTAAATCCAGAAAAGTCACGCTGCTTTTGAGGGTCTGGAGAAAGTCTGTTTAAAAATAGTTGATAATAAAAACAAACAGCGTGTCGTTATAGGTACATAAATAAATACATTTGATCATTAAATAAAAACACAATGCAGAAACTTCCGAAGCTCTTTTTTATATTTTTTATTGTTCAAATAACTTCTCTTTATTCACAAGAATCAGCAATTTATACATACTCATTAAAGGATTTCGATAAAGCACTTTCTTTATACGAAGACCAGCAATATGCGTCGGCAAAAATCCTTTTTGAAAACATAAAGAAAGCTTCTAAAAATGAGGGAACCCAATCGGATTGTGCTTATTATATTGCTAATTGTGCCATTCGTACCGATCAGGACAATGCCGAAGAACTCATTAATAAATTTGTTGAAGATTATCCTGCAAGCCGAAAGCAAAATCAGGCTTTTATTGATGTAGCTTACTATTATTTTGATCATAGAGATTATAAAGAAGCTTTACAGTGGTTTGTGAAAGTAGACGAAAGTGTTCTGAAAAATAGTGAACGAAACAAGTTTAATTTCGAGAAAGGCTATTCTTTTTTTGTGGACAAAAAAATGAAAGAAGCCAAGAACTATTTTAATAAAGTAGTCAATTCAGACGAGTATGCTAAACAAAGCAAATATTATCTGGGTTTTATGGCGTATGAATCTGATGATTATGCTGAGGCAAACAAGCAATTCGATCAGGTTTCAGGAGATGAAAAATATGCCGAAAAATTATCGTATTACAAATCGGATATGAGTTTTAAATCAGGGGATTTTAAAAAAGCGATCGATTTAGGGATCAAAGCTATGCCAAAATCTACAGCCGCAGAAAAATCAGAATTAAATAAAATCATTGGTGAAAGTTATTTTAATCTAAAACAATACAATGAAGCAATTCCTTATCTAGTAGGCTATAAAGGTAAGGACGGGAAATGGAATAACACCGATTTTTATCAATTGGGTTATGCGTATTATATGCAAAAGGATTATGATAATGCCATTTCACAATTTAATAAAATTATAGACGGTAAGGATTTTATTGCCCAAAATGCGTATTATCATTTAGGAGAAAGTTATTTGGAATCGGGTAAAAAGCAACAGGCATTAAACGCATTTAAGAATGCTTCCGAGATGAATTTTAATTTAAAACTGCAAGAAGATGCGAGCTTAAATTATGCAAAGTTGAGTTATGAAATTGGAAATTCTTATCAAAGTGTTCCAGAAGTTTTGTTGGATTTTATGAATAAGTATCCTAATAATCCCAGTAATTCAGTCATAGAAGAATTATTAATCGACTCTTATATTTCATCCAAAAATTATAAAGAAGCTTTGGTATTATTAGAAAAAAATAAAACTCCAAAAAATAGAATTGCTTATCAAAAAGTAGTTTTCTATAGAGGGATAGAATTATTTACAGAAAGCAATTATTCCCAATCATTGACAATGTTCGAAAAAGCCATAAAAGAGCAAAAAGATCCTATCATCACAGCTCGTGCCACTTTTTGGAAAGCGGAATCTGAATATAATTTAGAGGGTTACAAAGAAGCCTTACTAAGCTACAAACAGTTTTCGGATCTTGAAAAAGCCAATGAAACTGCAGAATTCAAAAACATCAATTATAATATGGCTTATGCCAATTTTAAATTGAAAGAATATGAAACAGCTGGGAACTTTTTTCAAAGTCAGATAGACAATGCAAAGGGAGATAAAAATCGTTTGAATGATTCTTATTTGCGCTTGGCGGATTGTCGATTTGTAACTACAAAATACCAACCGGCTCTAGATGCTTATAATAAGGTAATTGAATCTAAAAGTGTAGATGGTGATTATGCTTACTTTCAAAAAGCACTATGCTATGGATTTCTTTCCAAAAACAATAAAAAAATAGAGGAGCTCAATGCATTTTTGACATTATATCCAAAATCAGACTATCAAGATGATGTTTTGTTTGAATTAGGAAATACCTATGTAGCCGAGAACAAACAGGATTTGGCAATAAAAGCATATGAAAAATTAAATACTGCTTATGCTAATAGTTCCTATACATCGCGATCTATTTTGCGTCAAGGATTAATTTATTACAATTCAGATAAAGATGATTTGGCTCTAGCCAAATTTAAAAAAGTAGCTTCAGATTTTCCTAAAACTCCAGAAGCTTATGAAGCTGTTGCAACCGCTCGATTAATTTATGTAGATAATGGGAAAGTAGATGAGTATGCAACTTGGGTACGCACATTAGATTTCGTGGCGGTTACAGATGTAGATTTAGATAACGATACATTTGAAGCTGCTGAAAAACAATACGAACTAAATAATACTAAACAAGCCATCACAGGATTTAGTAATTATATAAATAAGTTTCCAAACGGAATTCATACTCTAAAAGCAAATTTTGTATTAGCACAATTGTATTACTCTGAAGGCTCAGAAAGTAAATCGGTTTCTAATTATGAGTTTGTGATAAATCAACCCCGTTGCGAATACACAGAGCAAGCTTTGGTTAGATTGGCACAAATATCTTTGAAAGATAAAAACTGTGATAAAGCAATCCCAGTATTAGTACGTTTAGAAAAAGAAGCCGATTTTCCGCAGAACAAGACATTTGCCCAAGCTAATTTGATGAAATGCTATTATGATCTAAAAGATTATCCAAATTCAGTTGTATATGCAGATAAAGTTTTGGCTAACCAAAAAACCGAAGAAAACGTAAAAAGTGATGCCCAAATCATCGTTGCACGTTCTGCGATGCAATCAGGAGATGAGGTCAAAGGCAAAGCAGCTTATGCAAAATTATTAAGTGTAAGTAAAGGAGAATTGGCTGCGGAAGCCTTGTATTATGATGCCTATTTTAAAAACAAGGACGGGAAGTTTGAGCTTTCAAATACAGCAATTCAAAAATTAGCTAAGAATTATTCTAGTTACCGTTATTTTGGAGCCAAAGGTTTGATTCTAATGGCAAAGAATTATTATGGATTAAAAGATAGTTATCAAGCCACTTATGTTTTAGAGAATGTAATCGAAAATTTCACGGATTATTCAGATGTAATTGAAGAAGCAAAAACGGAATTGAGTCGAATAAAAACTGAGGAAGCTAAGACCAATTCATCAATTACAAAATAAAGAGGATTGCGAGAAGAGAAGAATTAGATTCAATTTTTGAAATTATTTAAAATTAAAAAATCAAACAGAATGAAGTTACCTTTTTATATAGTAGATGTTTTTGCTGAGAAAAAATATACCGGAAATCAATTGGCCGTTTTCTTAGATGCCGAAGCTTTAAGTACAGAAGAGATGCAGAAAATTGCACGCGAAATTAATTTTGCCGAAAGTACTTTTATCACAAAGATTCAACCCGAAAAAAATAGTGCGGCAATTAGAATTTTTACGGTAGAATATGAAATGAAATTTGCAGGACATCCTATTATAGGAACATCTTGGGTTTTAATGAATAAAATAGTCGAAAGCCAACCGCGAAATTTTAATTTATCGGTACCAATAGGTGAAATTCCAATTCAGCAAACAGAGGATTTGGTTTGGTTACAAGCGGCTCAACCTGAATTTTTGGATGTTTTCTCAAAGGAAGAGTTCTTGTCTTTTAATAATTTGAGCAATGACGATTTTGATGATAAGCTTCCTATTCAAGAAGTAACAACAGGTAGTGCGTTTGTGATTGTTCCGCTCAAAAATATAAAAGCACTGAAGGATTTAAACCTTGAATTGATTAAGACGAAAGAATGGCTATTGGCTAATTGCAAAACCAATCATAGAGCTTTATATTTTTATTGTTTCGATAATGGCAAACTGATAAGCAGAATGCTGTATATAGAAAATAATCAGATTATGGAGGATGCAGCAACAGGAAGTGCCAGTACATGTTTGCAGGCTTTTCTATTAAAATACCATTCTCCAGAAATTAAAACAATCAATCATCAAGGTGATTTTATAAACAGATCTTCTCAGATTTATTTTGATGGAAAATTATCTGAAAATCATTTTGATATAAAAATTGGCGGTAAAACGCAATTTATTGCAAAGGGAGAATGGGAAGTGTAAGGCAAAAAGCAAAAGGCAAAAATGTAAAAGATAGATTGAATAAAGCAGAATTCAGAAAATAGATAGAAAGCAGAAAGATGATGATCAAAAACATAAAAGCATTCATAAATAAACGTACGATGTTCTCGGCTCACTCTCCTTTGGAGAGGATTGGGATGGGGATTTTCCTTCTCTTACTTTCCCAATATACATTTGCTCAAAACAAGCAAGGAAATATAGGAACAGAAGTAGTAAATGTGGTGAAGCCGTATGCGCCAACAATTTCAGATGCTTTCAAAGTAAAGGAAGTGCCGGTGATTACAAATGATGAAAATGCCAAAAAAGAAAATGTAAAATATTCTATTTTGCCTTTCCCGGTGGCATCTACTTTTTTGCCTTCTAAAGGAAATGCTCAAGGTGTTGAAAAAGCAAAGCAAGTGCGTTTGTTCAAAAATTATACGACTTTGGGTATTGGTAATTATGGTGCCTTAAACGCTGAATTGTATGTGACTGATGATCTTAATAACAATGATTATGTTAGTGGGATGTTTCGTCACCAATCTTCACGAGGCGGATTGAAAGATGTTGTTTTAGATAATGGTTTTTATGACACTGCGATTGATTTGGTTTATGGAACAAACGAAGAAGGAATGGCTTGGAATGTCAATGCAGGCTATCAAAATCAAATTTACAATTGGTATGGTCTGCCAGCTAATTTTGGAAATACTTTGACACTTCAAGAAAAGATGGCGCTTGTAAATAGTATTGACTCACAACAATCTTATAATACAATCAAATTAGGAGGGACAATTGCTTTAGAAGAAGGGATTTTTAGCAATGCCAATTTAGAATTTAATCATTTTTCGGATGCATATAATTCATCAGAGAATAGGTTTTTGCTAACACCAACTTTTAAGTTTGATGTTATGGATGAAGCAATAAAGACTAAATTTATTATTGATTATGTTGGAGGAAGCTTTAAGAGTAATTATTTAGGAACCAATACTGAGGCGTTAAAGTATGGTTATACCAATTTTGGAATTGTTCCAAGTTTTGAAATGATAAAAGATGATTGGACATTAAATCTAGGTGCCGGCTTAATGTATAGTAAGGGGACAGAAAATAAAACAAACAAGTTTTATGTCTATCCTTCGGTAACGGCTTCTTATAAAGTAGTAGGAGATTTGATGATTTTTTACGCAGGAGCCATCGGTGATTTACAACAAAATACCTATAAGGATTTAGTGGATACTAATCCGTTTGTTTCGCCAACATTAGAAATTAAACCAACCAATGAGTTGTATGATATTCATGCAGGACTAAAAGGAAAACTGGCAAGTACGGTTAGTTATGATATAAAAGCCTCATATACCTATGATGAGAATAAAGCATTATTTCTAAGTAATGATTATACCGAAAAAAGTACTAATGCCAATTATGCTTTTGGAAATTCCTTGCATGTTGTATATGATGATATGAAAACGATTCGTTTTTATGGAGAGATAAAAGCAGATTTAGCCAAAGGAGTAACGGTTGGAGTTGATGGAACATTAAGTAGTTATTCTAATAAATTTGAAAAAGAAGCTTGGAATTTACCAGCTATTCAATTGAATTCGACTTTAGATTTTGCAATTACTGAGAAATGGTTTGCTGGAGTTAATTTGTTTTATGTAGGAGAAAGAAAAGACCAGCAAATAAATACAGATATTGTTTATGTAGTAGCTCCAGGACCTATAACACTCGACGGTTATTTGGATTTGAATGCCAATGTGAGATTCAAATACAACGAAAGATTTACAGCTTTCGTAAAAGCTAATAATATAACAAACAACGGATATCAAAAATGGTTGAATTATCCAGTACAAGGATTTCAATTGATGTTGGGAGCAAATTATAAATTTGATTTTTAGTAAAAAGTCTAAAATCTAAGTAGTATAATAAATGACTTTTAAACAAAAAATATACCAACAGTATTTGCAATTAGTCCAAGACAGGATTGATGTATTCAGAGATATGATTGCTGCACTTACAGAGGATTCAAAAAACGATGCAAAAGGATCAGCAGGAGATAAGCACGAAACAGCTTTGTCAATGATGCATATCGAACAAGAAAAACTCAATACGAAACTCAAAGAAGTATTGACCCAAAAAGTAGTTTTAGATAAATTAGATCCTTCTGTTGTGGCAGAAACTATTATTTTAGGAAGTTTGGTAAAAGCCAATGGAATTTATTTGTACCTGAGTCTTGCGCTTCCTAAAATCAATGTAGATGGTATAAATATTATAGCCTTGTCTCCACAATCGCCTCTTGGAAATAAATTGATGGGGAATAAAGTAGGATTCACTTTTGAGATTAATACCACGAAATATTTAATAGAAGAAATTTTATAACAATTCATTTTGTAATCTACGATTTATTGTAGCTCTTTTTTTATATTAGCTCAAATTAATCAAATCGTTTATTATGAGGATAATTTCTTTTTTGCTATCGTTGTTTTTTTTAATTTCTTTCAATCAAAAAAACAAAATTACTGTAGATACTATTATTACGAATGCTAATATTTATACTGTAAATAAAGATTTTGGAAAAGCCTCGGCTATGGCTATTCAATCTGGTAAAATTGTCGCTATTGGTTCTAATGATGAAATAGCAAATACGTACGATTCCAAAAATACCATTGATGCGAACGGGAAATTTATATATCCGGGTTTGTACGATGCACATTGTCATTTTTATGGTTTTGGACTGAGTTTGCAAGAAGTTGATTTGCGAGGAACTAAAAGTATATCTGAAATAATTGATCGAATAAAGAAATTTCAAAAAGAAAAAAATCCTGATTTTATTGTAGGCAACGGATGGGATCAAAACGATTGGCAAGTAGCTAAATTTCCAACTAAAGAAGATTTAGATGTTGTTTTTCCAAATATTCCAGTAGTTTTAAATCGTATAGATGGTCATGCAATTCTAGTAAACAGTATGACTTTGAAGCTGGCAGGAATTACAAAATCAACAAAAGTTGCAGGAGGGGAGATTGTTTTAGAAAATGGAGAACCTACCGGAGTTTTAATTGATAACCCAATGGAGTTGGTTCTTAAAATAATACCTAGTCCTAATCGTAAAAAACAAATCGCAGCCTTATTGGATGCTGAAAAAGTCATGTTTCAATATGGGTTGACAACTGTCAATGATGCAGGCTTAGATCCGGATGTTATTAATTTGATGGATAGTTTGCAAAAAGCAAAAGCTATGAGAATTAATGTCTATGCCATGATTACTGCAAATCAAAAAAATATCGATTTATACCTTAAAAAAGGAATTTACAAAACTGATAATTTGAATGTTTGTTCTTTTAAAATGTATGGAGATGGGGCTTTGGGTTCTCGTGGTGCCTGTTTGCATAAGCCGTATTCAGATAGCCCAAAGAAATATGGAACTCTGGTTTCTTCTGTGGCCGAATTAAAAAATGTGGCTAGACAAATTGCCAACTCTCCTTTTCAATTGAATTCACATGCTATCGGAGATTCCGCCAATACCGTTATTTTAAAAATATACAAAGAAGCTTTGACCGGTAAAAAAGATAGAAGATGGAAAATCGAACATGCACAAGTAATACAAGAAGCCGATTTTGATTATTTTAAAACAGGGATTATTCCTTCGGTCCAACCTACTCACGCCACATCCGATATGTATTGGGCAGAAGAAAGATTAGGTAAAGAAAGATTGAAAAATGCGTATGCCTATAAAAAATTACTCCAAAATGCCGGAATCATTGCTTTGGGTACTGACTTTCCTGTAGAAGAAGTAAACCCAATGCTTACTTTTCATGCTGCTGTAGCTAGAAAAGATAGTAAAGACTATCCAAAGACAGGTTTTCAAATGGAAAATGCCTTGAGTAGAGAGGAAACGGTAAGAGGAATGACTATTTGGGCGGCCTATTCTAATTTTGAAGAAAAAGAAAGAGGAAGCCTTGAAGTAGGTAAATGGGCTGATTTTGTACTGTTTGATCAGGATTTAATGAAAGTAGATGAAAATCAAATGGTAAAATTGAAGCCAAGTCGAGTATTTTTGAAAGGAGTCAAAGTGAAATAAGCTTATTAGCGAAAAGTGAAAATTTACAATTTATAATGCAAAGGCTAGATTTGCTTCTTTTTAAATTACATATTTAATATAAAATTTAATTTTAAGTTGTTTTTTGAAATCTAAACTCCTATTTATGTTTTCTGTTTGTAACCTTTAGTGCATCTTTGCCCTATCAAAATAAACTAACAGTTAAAATATAAAATTATGTGTGGAATAGTATGCGCCTTTGATCTAAAACAAAAATCAGAAGTTTTAAGACCTCAAGTGTTGGAAATGTCTAAAATCATTCGTCACCGCGGACCGGACTGGAGCGGGGTATTCAGTAATGATAAAGCGATTTTATCTCATGAGCGTTTAGCGATTGTAGATCCAGCATCAGGGAAACAACCTTTATTTAGTGAAGACGGAAATTTAGTTTTGGCTGCCAATGGTGAAATATACAACCACAGAGAATTGCGTAAACAATTTGAAGGAAGGTATCATTTTAAAACAGAAAGTGACTGTGAAGTTATTTTAGCTTTGTATAAAGAAAAAGGCCCTCGTTTTTTAGATGAAATGAACGGTATTTTTGGTTTTGCAATTTATGATATAGAAAAAGATGAGTATTTTGTAGCTCGTGACCATATGGGGATTATTCCACTATACATTGGTTGGGATCAGCATGGAACTTTTTATGTGGCTTCAGAGTTGAAAGCATTAGAAGGATATTGTGCAAAAATTCAATTATTTCCTCCGGGGCACTATATGTCAAGTAAAGATGGAGAATTTGTACAGTGGCATAAAAGAGAATGGGTAGATTATGAAGCTGTAAAAGACAACGAAACAAGTATACCAGCAATCAGAGAGGCACTTGAAGCAGCAGTTCATAGACAATTAATGAGTGATGTTCCTTATGGTGTATTACTTTCTGGAGGTTTAGATTCCTCAATAACTTCAGCTATAGCCAAAAAGTATGCACAAAAACGTATAGAATCAGATGATGTTGCCGATGCTTGGTATCCGCAATTACACTCTTTTTCTGTAGGATTAGAAGGATCACCGGATTTAGCAGCTGCACAAATTGTAGCGGATCATATTGGGACAATTCATCACGAAATAAAATTCACCATTCAGGAAGGATTGGATGCAGTGCGCGATGTGATTTATAGTTTAGAAACTTATGATGTTACTACAGTTAGGGCATCTACACCAATGTGGTTAATGGCAAGAGTGATTAAATCGATGGGTATAAAAATGGTATTGTCTGGTGAAGGGGCAGATGAATTATTTGGAGGATATTTATACTTTCATAAAGCGCCAAACGCACAAGAGTTTCACGAAGAAACCGTTCGTAAATTAAGTAAACTACATATGTATGACTGTTTACGTGCCAATAAAAGTTTAGCAGCTTGGGGAATTGAAGGGCGTGTTCCATTCTTGGATAAAGAATTTATGGATGTTGCTATGAGAATCAACCCAAAAGATAAAATGATCAATAAAGAACATCCAATGGAGAAATGGGTGGTTCGTAAAGCTTTTGAAGACATGTTGCCAGAAAGTGTAGCTTGGAGACAGAAAGAACAATTTAGTGATGGAGTAGGTTACAGTTGGATTGATACCTTAAAAGAAGTGGTTGCAAGAGAGGTATCGGATGAGCAATTGGCAAATGCTAAATTCCGTTTTCCGTTGCAAACACCAACATCAAAAGAGGAGTATTACTATCGTTCTATTTTTAGCGAACATTTCCCAAGTGATACAGCAGCATTATGTGTGCCACAGGAAGCAAGTGTAGCTTGTAGCACAAAAATAGCTTTGGAGTGGGATGCAGCATTCAAAAACATGAATGATCCATCAGGTAGAGCAGTTGCCAGCGTGCATGATGATGCTTATGTAAAAGCATAAATGAAATATTGAATTTGGTTTAAAAAATGCCTTCTATTTTGAAGGCATTTTTTTTTGTGGATATTTGTCATAAATGTTAATAACTTAAACGCTTAAAACAGGAATAAATAGGTGAAATAGATAGTGTTTTTATATATTTGCGTGTTAGACGAAAATCACATTTTTTTTTTAGATTAAAATATATGAGCGAAGAAATCAAGAAGGATAATTATTCAGCAGACAGTATTCAGGCATTAGAAGGGATGGAGCACGTAAGAATGCGTCCATCGATGTATATTGGAGATGTAGGTGTAAGAGGATTGCATCATTTAGTTTACGAAGTTGTAGATAACTCTATTGATGAGGCAATGGGAGGCCACTGTGATAGCATTAGTGTTGCAATAAATGAAGATGGCTCAATTACTGTAGAAGATAATGGTCGTGGTATTCCGGTAGGAATTCATAAAAAAGAAGGAGTTTCGGCATTAGAAGTTGTAATGACTAAAATTGGTGCAGGAGGTAAATTCGATAAAGACTCATATAAAGTTTCTGGAGGTCTTCACGGTGTAGGGGTTTCGTGTGTGAATGCCTTGTCATCACATTTGACTGCTACAGTACATAGTGGAGATGGTAAAATTTACCAACAAGAATATGAAAGAGGAAAGGCGTTGTATCCTGTTAAGCAAATAGGGGATACTGATAAAAGAGGGACGATTGTTACTTTCTATCCTGATCCAACTATTTTTACACAGACTATTGAATATTCATATGACACGCTTTCAGCTCGTATGCGCGAATTGGCTTTCTTGAATAAAGGAATTACGATAGCGTTTACAGATAAAAGAGAGAAAGATAAAGACGGGAATTTTATTTCAGAGACATTTCACTCTACAGAAGGTTTAAAAGAATACATCAGATATTTAGATGGAAATCGTGAGCCAATTATTGCACACGTAATTTCTATGGATCATGAAAAAGGAGAAATTCCAGTTGAGGTGGCATTGATTTATAATACAAGCTACTCTGAGAATATTTTTTCTTATGTAAATAATATCAATACGCACGAAGGAGGAACTCACTTGCAAGGTTTTAGAACAGGTCTTACCAGATCGTTAAAGAAATATGCAGATGCTTCTGGAATGTTAGATAAATTGAAGTTTGATATTTCTGGAGATGATTTCCGTGAAGGTCTTACAGCAATTATTTCGGTAAAAGTTGCCGAACCACAATTTGAGGGACAAACCAAAACTAAATTAGGGAATAGAGAAGTTGTTTCACCGGTAAGTCAAGCCGTAAGTGAAATGATTGAGAATTATTTGGAAGAAAATCCAAATGATGCCCGAACAATAGTTCAAAAAGTAATTCTTGCTGCACAAGCCCGTCATGCGGCTAAGAAAGCACGTGAGATGGTTCAGCGTAAAACCGTAATGGGTGGCGGAGGATTGCCTGGGAAATTATCGGATTGTTCAGAACAAGACCCAGCAAAATGTGAAGTATATCTTGTCGAGGGAGACTCGGCGGGTGGAACGGCAAAACAAGGTCGTGACCGTAATTTTCAAGCTATTTTGCCTTTAAGAGGTAAAATCCTGAATGTAGAAAAAGCGATGCATCATAAAGTTTTTGAAAACGAAGAAATTAGAAATATATTTACTGCGCTTGGTGTAACGGTTGGAACTGAAGAAGATAGTAAAGCACTGAATATTTCAAAATTAAGATACCATAAAGTGATTATTATGTGTGATGCCGATGTCGATGGTAGTCACATTGCAACTTTAATCTTAACTTTCTTTTTCCGTTTTATGAAAGAACTAATCGAAGAAGGACACGTATATATTGCAGCTCCACCTTTATATTTGGTTAAAAAAGGAAATAAGAAAGAATACGCTTGGACTGATGTTCAACGCGATCAAGCGAATGAAAGAATGGGAGGTAGTGCATCAATCCAGCGTTATAAAGGTCTTGGAGAGATGAACGCGGAGCAATTGTGGGAAACAACAATGGATCCGGATTTTAGAACCTTAAGACAAGTTACTATTGATAGTTTAGCAGAAGCAGATAGAGTGTTCTCTATGTTAATGGGAGATGAGGTGCCGCCAAGAAGAGAATTTATCGAGAAGAATGCAGTTTATGCAAATATCGACGCGTAATATTCTATAATGCTGAATTTTTTTAAATTATAAAATAACAAAAAAATATAAAAAAATGAAAGTTACCATTGTAGGGGCAGGTAATGTGGGAGCATCCTGTGCAGATTCAATTTCTTATAGAGGAATTGCCAGTGAAGTAGTATTATTGGATATTAAAGAGGGTTTTGCCGAAGGGAAAGCCATGGATATTATGCAATGTGCAACCAATACAGGTTTTAATACTAATCTTACTGGTGTTACGAATGATTACTCAAAAACAGCAAATAGTGATGTTGTTGTGATTACCTCTGGAATTCCAAGAAAACCGGGTATGACAAGAGAGGAATTAATCGGAATCAATGCAGGGATTGTGAAAACAGTAGCGGAGAATGTATTAGAGCATTCACCAAATTGTATTGTTGTAGTTGTTTCTAATCCAATGGATACGATGACTTATTTGGCTTTAAAATCAACAGGTTTGCCAAAAAACAGAATTATAGGAATGGGTGGAGCTTTGGATAGTTCTCGTTTTAGATATTATTTATCTAAAGCTTTAGATAAACCATCTAATGATATTTCTGCAATGGTTATTGGTGGTCATGGTGATACTACAATGATTCCGTTAACACGTTTGGCTTCTTATAATGGTATACCGGTTTCTCAGTTCTTGTCTCAAGAAGAATTAGAAAAAGTAGCAGCAGCAACAATGGTTGGAGGAGCTACACTTACAGGACTTTTAGGAACTTCAGCTTGGTATGCTCCAGGAGCTTCTGTAGCTTATTTGGTAGATAGTATTTTGAATGACCAAAAGAAAATGATTGCTTGTTCTGTTTTTGTAGAAGGAGAGTACGGGCAAAATGATATTTGTATCGGGGTACCTTGTATTATAGGTAGAAACGGAGTTGAAGAAATCGTTGATATTAAATTAAATGATGCTGAAAAAGCTGCTTTTGCAAAAAGTGCAGAGGCTGTTAGAGGTATGAATGCTGATTTGAAGTCAATATTAGCATAATTTTTAACGTATAATAAAGAAAGACTGCACTGTTGCAGTCTTTTTTTTGATATTAATTAATAAATAAATTGGTTAATCTTTCCGTTAATTATATATTTGCTCGGTTTAAAAAAAATGATACAAATAGTGTGGTTCTTTTTTGTTTTTCAAAAATGGCCTAACGTCTTGTTTTATAGGGTTTAAAACAAAAACAATAAAAAAAATAATTAATTTTTAGTAGTAATGCAGAATAAAGGACTTATTAAATTTTTCGCAATTCTATTTGCATTGGTAAGTATTTACCAACTTTCTTTCACTTTTGTCTCGAACAAAGTAAAAAGTGATGCAAAAACTTTTGCTGGTGGTAACCCAGAGAAAGAAGTAAAATATTTAGATTCTATTGGTAAAGAAAAAGTGTTTAGCTTAGGGTTTACTGATTTTACTTTCAATGAAGTAAAAGACAAGCAAATCAACAAAGGGCTTGACTTAGAAGGGGGAATCAACGTGACTCTTCAAATTTCTGTTAAAGACATTTTGAAAGGGTTATCAAATAATTCGAAAAATCCTGTTTTTAATAAATCTTTAGTAGATGCTACTAAAAATCAAAGAGGAAATCAAACGTACCTTGACGCATTTTTTGAAGCTTTCGAGGCCAATTCTCAAGGTAAAGAAAAATTAGCTTCTCCTGAAATTTTTGCTAACAGAAGTTTGCAAGGTGAGGGTGGTGTTACTTTTCAAATGACAGATGCTCAAGTTCAAAAAGTAATCAAAAAGAAAGTTGATGAATCAGTAGAAAGTGCTTTTGGAGTATTAAGAAAACGTATTGATAAATTTGGTGTAACTCAACCTAATATTCAAAAATTAGGACAGTCTGGTCAAATTCTTGTTGAGCTTCCAGGAGCTAAAGATGTTGATAGAATTAAAAAATTATTGCAAAGTACAGCTCAATTAGAGTTCTGGGAAACTTATAAAGTAGAAGAAATTGGTGGTTTTATCATGGCTGCTAATGAGGCTTTGAAAAAAACTGAAGTTGCTAAAGTTGAAACTAAAGCTGTAGCAAAGGATTCATTGAGTGCTTTGTTGACTGACGGAAAAGATTCTACTGCTACTAAAAAAGGAAACAATCCTATTATTGATAAAATTGTTGCTCAAGGAGGAGGACCGGTTTTAGGTCTTTTTGCACCAAAAGATACTGCAGTAATCAATTCTTATTTCAAAAGACCTGATGTCAGAATTTTATTGGCAGGAGAGCAACGTTATGCAAAATTTGTTTGGGGAAAACCTACAACAATTAAGGATGCTAAAGAAAAAGAGGTTGAAGTTGTTGAATTGTATGCATTAAAAGGAAATAGAGATAATGTTGCTTCAATGGGAGGTGGTGTTGTAACAGACGCTAGCGATACATTTGATCAAATGGGTAAACCAGCTGTTTCTATGCAAATGAACAATATTGGTGCAAAAGAATGGGAAGAACTAACAGGAAGAGCTTATACTCAGAAAGGTTATATTGCTATCGTTCTAGATGATATTGTATATTCTGCTCCAGGTGTATCTAGCGGACCTATCGCTGGAGGTAGATCTGAAATTTCAGGAAACTTTGATGTAACTGAAACTAAAGATTTAGCGAACGTATTGAGAGCTGGTAAATTACCTGCTGCTGCTGAAATTATTTCTTCTGAAGTTGTTGGTCCATCATTGGGTCAGGAAGCTATTGACAACGGTACAAATTCTGCTGTAATCGGATTGTTATTAGTATCACTTTGGATGATAGTTTATTATGGTAAATCAGGTTGGTACGCAAATATTGCATTGGCTGTCAACTTATTGTTTATGTTTGGTATTTTGGCAAGTTTAGGTGCTGTACTTACATTGCCAGGTATTGCGGGTATCGTTTTGACAATGGGTACTGCAGTAGATGCGAACATCATTATATATGAAAGAGCTAAAGAAGAATTACGAGCGGGTAAAACATTAGATGAAGCAGTAAAAGCTTCTTATAGCTGGACTGGAGCAATGCGTTCTATTGTGGATGCTAACGTAACACACATTTTGACTGGTGCTGTATTGTTTATCTTTGGTTCTGGACCAATCAAAGGTTTTGCTACTACTTTGTTAATCGGTATTGTTACCTCTTTATTTACTTCTATTTTTATTGCAAGAATCTTTATCGATAAAAATATTGCAGGTAAAAATGATTTGTCTTTCGTGACTAAATTCTCTAAAAACTTCTTTACTAATTTCCATTTTGATTTCTTGGGAATTAAAAAATGGACGTACCTTTTCTCTATTGTTGTAACAATTGTGAGTATTGCATCAATTGCAACACATGGTTTTGACCAAGGTGTTGATTTTGTTGGAGGAAGAACGTTCCAAGTTCGTTTCGACAAATCAATGAAACCAGAAGAAATTAAAGACGAATTGACTGCTGTATTTGGTAGCGCTGAAGCTAAAATCTTTGGTAAAGATGATCAGTTGAAAATAACAACTAAATATAAAATTCAAGAGACTAGTGGTTCTGTTGACGAAGAGGTAAACAAAATGTTGTACCAAACTTTGAAAAAACACTATGGTGCCGACATGACTTATGAAAAATTTGTAAATACTTACGAAGGTAAAAAATTAGGTATTGTACAAGCTTCTAAAGTTGGACCAACAGTTGCTGAGGATATCAAAACAAATGCTTATTGGGCTGTTTTAGGAGCAATGCTTATTGTAGGTTTGTATTTAGTAATCAGTTTCAGAAAATGGCAATACAGTTTAGGAGCTATTGCTGCTGTGGCGCATGACGTTATTTTTGTATTGGGAGTATATTCATTGCTTTGGAAATATATGCCTTTCGGTATGGAGATTGACCAACATTTCATTGCGGCTATCTTGACAGTTATTGGTTACTCTATGAATGATACCGTAATTGTATATGACAGAGTACGTGAGTTCTTGGATGGTAAAACAAAAGGAACTTTTGGTGAAATTGTTAATAAATCTATTAACTCTACAATGTCAAGAACAATCAATACTTCATTGACTATGATTTTTGTATTGTTAATCATGTTCATCTTTGGAGGTGAGTCAATCAGAGGATTTATCTTTGCAATGCTTATCGGTATTATTATCGGAACTTATTCTTCATTGTTTATCGCTACTCCTGTATTGGTTGATACGATTTCAAGCGAAGAGAAGCATAACGTTGAAGTTAAGCACCAAGAAGCTCAAGCTTAGTAAATAAACATACTATTATATAAAAAAGGATTCAACGAAAGTTGAATCCTTTTTTTGTTTCTAAGTTAGATGAAAACCTTTCTGAAAAGTGGTTACATTATCTTCATGAAAGTGTCTTTTATTAATTGTATTTCATTTGTGTAAATAGTTTTCTTTTTGTGGGCAAAGTACAGTGTGTTTTTTAAGGGCATTTTTCCTTCCCATAAAAGTTTTATTTTTCCGCTTTCTAATTCTGTTTTGCATAAGAAATCAGGAATTACCGCCAGTCCGCTACTGTTGCTTAAACAGCGCACTATGGAGTTTAAATTAGGTACAATATAATTAGGTCTAAAATCGGCATGTTTGTTGAAATTAAGCTGCCAAAAACGTCTTAAATGCTCCATGTCTCCCGTGGTTCCATACCATCTTTGTTGTTTTAGCCAGAGTTCTATAACTTCTAGATTATTTTCTTTTTTTAAAGTGTCAAAGGTATCTGAATCTGTTTCGTTACCACAAATAAGAACAATGGTTTCCGAAGAGAAGGCTTGATAGTCGATAGTATTTTTGGCTATCATTTGTGGAGTGATAATCAAATCCAAAATACCTTTATCCAGATTTTCAATCATTTCGGGATATTCGCCAAATTGAATAATAACGTTAAACGGAAAGCTTGCCAAATAGGGCTCTAAGGTAATTTGAAAGGTCTCAAAACACATTCCGATGCTAATGGTTGGCGTGTTTTTCTCTGTGCTTCGCTGAAAGTTTTTCTCTGCTTCTTCCAATTTAGACAATGCATCTGTTATGAAATTATAGAGTACTTTTCCTTTCTCTGTAGGGATCATTTTTCTGCTGGTTCTGTCGAATAATTTATATCCTACATAGCTTTCCAATGAGCTTAAATGCAAGCTGACTCCGGGTTGTGAAATAAACAATGCTTCAGCAGCACCAGTTAAGGTTCCTGTTTTGTAAACGTATTTGAAAGTTCGATACCATTCTAGATTTACCATTTTAGAAGTATTATAATTATGATACAAAGGTATGAGTTGTGTTATTTTAATAATAGATGTTAAGGATTTAATTTTGTACTGTCAAATTAATACAAAACAATATGAAAAAGATATTTATAATAAATGGGGGACAAAAGTTCGGACATTCAGGCGGAAAATTCAATCATACAATAGCAAATGCCTCTGCTGAATTTTTTCTAAACCATAAAGATTTTGAAGTAAAAAGTACAGACATCAATGAAGATTATGATCCTGTTAAAGAAGTTGAAAAGTTTGTTTGGGCCGATGTGGTTATTTATCATACTCCAATTTGGTGGTTTCAATTGCCTTATGGATTTAAGAAATACATAGACGTTGTGTTTTCGGAAGGACATGATAAAGGAATCTATAAAAGTGATGGGCGTTCTTCTGCAAATCCGGCAATAAATTATGGAACTGGAGGAATGTTACATGGAAAAAAATACATGGTAACTAGCTCATGGAATGCTCCAAAAGAAGCCTTTACATTGCCTGGAGAGTTTTTTGGCGAAACCAGTGTAGATAATGGACCGTTGTTTGGATTTCATAGAATGAACGCTTTTACGGGAATGACTCCATTGGAAGGAATACATTTTCATGATATAGAGAAAAATGCCAATGTGTTAAGCGATTTAGAATCTTATGAAAAGCATTTGACTAAATTGTTTTTGAATTAAATAAAATAGCCACTGAATTTTCAATGGCTATTTTTTATAAATTAAAATAAATTCAGTTTATATCTCATTAGTTTTTTTTGCCATGATAGCAAAATATAGTCCTACAACTATAAATGGAATACTCAACCATTGTCCAGTTGATAATATGTTTCCTAATTCATTTTCAAAGCCTCCTTGGCTCTCTTTTACTGATTCGACTACGATACGTACCGTGAATAGAAGTACAAGGAATAGACCGAATAAAAATCCTGATTTTTTTCTGGCATCAGTTTTCCAATAGAGGAAAAACAAAACTGCAAATACAAAAATGTAGCAAAAAGCTTCATATAACTGTGCTGGATGTTTGGCAGGAACCTGTTGCAATAAATTGGCATATTGGGGGTTGGTTGCAATAGCGTTGTAAGCTTCTTTTGGTGTAGGGAGTTGAGTTGCATTAACAGCTTCCCTTGGGCTAAATTGATCTCTTACAAAACGAATCCCAAAAGAAGAAGAAGTTTCTTTACCCACTATTTCTGAGTTGAAAAAATTCCCCAATCTCACAAAAATGGCACCGCTAGCTACAGGAATGACTACTCTGTCTAATATCCACAAAATAGGTTTGTAAAGTACTTTTTTGCTGAAAAAATACATTGCAATGATAATAGAAATTGCGGCTCCGTGACTTGCCAATCCTTGATATCCTGTGAATTGGAATTTTGGACTGAATCTGAAAGGTAAAATGATTTCGGACAGATTGTTACGATAATATTCCCAATCGTAAAAGAAAACATGTCCTAAACGTGCACCAACTAAGGTTGCTAGTACTGTCCAGACAAACAAAGAATCTAATTTGTCAATGGAAACACTTTCTCTTTCAAAAATATGTTTCATAATATACCAACCCAATCCAAAAGCTATTACGAACATTAAGCTGTAAAAGCGAATAACAAAAAAGCCTAAATCTATACCTTCAGAGGGGTTCCAAACAATGTTTAATGCGTGTGTCATCTATATTTTTATTTTTTGTGAAAATAGTATTTTCATTCGAGGAATTGTGTTAACTAAAAGTAAGAAGTTTTCTTTTTCAGTGATTGTGATTGCATTTTTTTTCTGGAACAGGATCATATCCTTTTCTACCCCATGGATGACAACTCAAAATTCTTTTTATTCCTAAATAGCCTCCATAAAATAATCCATGAGTTTGTAATGCCTGAATCATATAGCTCGAACAAGTGGGCTCAAACCGACAGGCCGCAGGAGTAAAAGGGGAGATAGCGCCCTGATAAAACCGTACCAGCAATACGAATGGGTAGATGAGAATTTTTTTTAGCATAAATGGAGCGTTTAGTATTCATTTAACTAATGCCTGATGGCTAATCACTATTGCCTAATTACTGAATGCTAAAACTTGTTCCTTCTTTCCCGTCTTTTAATTGAATGCCTAAGGCTATTAATTGATCACGGATTTGATCGGACAACGCAAAATTTTTGTCATCTCGGGCTTGTTTTCGCATGTCGATAAGCATATTAACTACGCCTTCCAGTTTTTCTGTGTTGCCGTTGGTTTTTTCTTCTTCCAATCCTAAAACATCAAATACAAAAGCTTGCATTGTTGTTGTGAATGATTTCAAATCGGCCGCATTTAAAGTTTCTTTTTCATCTTTTAATAAATTGATAAAACGAACACCTTCAAATAATTGTGCAATAAGAATTGGTGTATTGAAATCATCATTCATAGAATCATAACACAATTGTTTCCAAGTGGCAATGTCTATAGAACTTGTTGCGTTAGCAGTAATCTCTTTTAGGGATTCCATTGCTTCCATTAATCTTTTATATCCTTTTTCGGCAGCGATAATTGCTTCGTCTGAGAAGTCAAGAATACTTCTATAATGAGCCTGTAGCATAAAAAAACGTGCTACTGATGCTGAAAATGCTTTGCTTAAAAAAGCGTTATCCCCAGTTAAAATCTCTCCTGGTAAAATATTGTTTCCAGTAGATTTGGCCATTTTTTTGCCATTCAGAGTTAGCATATTGGCATGCATCCAGTAATTAACAGGTGTATGTCCGGTGCAAGCTTCATTTTGTGCAATTTCACATTCATGGTGTGGGAATTTTAAGTCCATTCCACCGCCGTGAATGTCAAAATGAGTGCCCAAATATTTAGTGCTCATAGCTGTACATTCTAAATGCCATCCTGGGAAACCATCGCTCCAAGGTGAAGGCCAACGCATAATGTGTTGTGGTTCGGCTCTTTTCCAAAGTGCAAAATCTTGTGGGTTTCTTTTGTCAGATTGTCCGTCAAGATCGCGTGTATTGGCAAGCATATCTTCGATATTGCGACCGCTTAATACTCCGTAATGGTGATTCTCATTAAATTTGACTACGTCAAAATAAACAGAGCCATTGGCTTCATAACCAATTCCTTTGTCTATAATGGCTTTTATAACTTCGATTTGCTCTATAATATGTCCAGTTGCAGTAGGTTCAATACTAGGAGGTAAAAAGTTAAAAGCATTCAGGATATCATGGAAATCTACGGTGTAGCGTTGTACTACTTCCATAGGTTCCAATTGTTCTAAACGGGCTTTTTTTGCAATTTTATCTTCTCCTTCATCTACATCGTCAACAATATGTCCAACATCAGTAATATTACGAACATAACGTACTTTATAATCTAAATGTAATAAGTACCTGAAAATAACATCAAATGACATAAAAGTTCTTACGTTTCCTAAATGGACATTACTGTAAACAGTAGGTCCGCATACGTACATTCCAACATTTCCTTCGTTGATAGGTACAAATGTTTCTTTTTCTCCTGAAAGAGAATTGTATATTTTTAAGGTCTGACTTTTATATAAGGACATAAAATTTATTTTTTTGGAACTTTTTCCTGTTTTAGTTTTAATCCTTTTTTCTAATCTCTTTATAATACTGAGAGTAGAAAAAAGGATTTTGGCTACAAATGTAATTCACTTAACTCAAATAAAAAGTTAAAGTATTGTGAAGTAATTTTGTGTTATTTTGAGATAACAATGATGTTTTTTTGAAAAAATACTAAAATGGAGTTTCTAATTTGATGTAGTCTAAAAATTCTCTTTTTATTTGAGCATCTTTAAATTTTCCACCAAATTCAGAAGTAACTGTACTGCTTTCAATGTCTTTGATTCCTCTTGAATTAACACAAAGGTGTTTAGCGTCAATCACACAAGCGACATCTTCAGTTCCAAGTGCTTGTTGTAGTTCTTGAACAATTTGCATTGTTAAACGTTCTTGTACTTGTGGTCTTTTTGCAAAATGTTCTACAATACGATTCATTTTTGAAAGACCAATAACTCTTCCGTTCGAGATGTAAGCAACGTGTGCTCTTCCAATTATAGGCAATAAATGATGTTCGCAGGTAGAGTAGAGGGTAATGTTTTTTTCAACTAACATTTCTCCATATTTGTAATTGTTCTCAAAAGTTGAGGCTTTTGGTTTTTTTACTGGATTTAGTCCGCCAAAAATTTCTTTTACAAACATTTTGGCTACACGATTTGGTGTGCCTTTCATGCTATCGTCTGTCAAATCCATTCCAAGTGTTAGTAGAATATTTTCGACATCTTTTTTTATTCTTTCAATTTTCTCTTCATCTGTAATGTTAAAAGCATCCTTTCTTACAGGATTATTAGCATTTGTACTGATATGATTGTCTCCTATTTCGTTTTGAAATTCTTCGTTATTTATCATTAAGAGGTACTGTTTTTATGGGTGTTTATTTTTAAAGTTGTAAAGATAATTAATAAAATGGAAACATTTTCTATCGTTTTTGCTTTTAATTATATCTAAAATTTATCTTAGGATTGTTTGCACTGATGAGGAAAATGAAAAGGCAATACCATTTTTAGTGTTATTGCCTTTTTAATCTATAGGGATGTAGCGATTTTTTAAATATGAAGTAAAGCGCTTTTTTGTTTAGAATTATAAATGCTTAATCCTTCTTTTAAAATTTGAACTGCGCTAATCAAGTCTTCTTTTTTTAATACATAAGCAATACGAACTTGGTTTAGACCTATGCCTGGTGTTGAGTAAAAACCAGCTGCTGGTGCTATCATAACGGTTTCACCATTCAATTGATATTTTTCTAATAACCATTGGGCAAAATCATCTGCATTGTCAATAGGAAGTTGTGCAATGCAATAGAAAGCGCCTTTAGGTTTAGTTACAATTACACCTTCAATTTTATTTAATTCACTAATCAAAGTGTCTCTTCTGTCTTTATACTCTGTAATGACTTCGTCAAAATAACTCTTTGGAGTGTCAAGAGCTGCTTCGCTCGCAATTTGTTCAATTGTAGGAGGGCTTAATCGAGCTTGTGCAAATTTCATTGCAGTTGACATGATTTCTTTATTTTTAGAAACCATACATCCAATTCTTGCACCACACATGCTAAAACGTTTAGAAACGGAATCAATCATGATAGCATGATCTTCTATTCCTTTGATGTTCATTATTGAGTAATGTACATCGCCATCATAAGTGAATTCACGATATACTTCGTCTGAAATCAAAAATAAATCATGTTTTTTGACCAATGCGGCCAATCGCATCATCTCTTCTTCAGAATACATATATCCCGTTGGATTTCCTGGATTACAAATAAGAATTGCTTTTGTTTTTGGGGTAATCATTTTTTCAAAAGCATCAACGCTAGGTAATGCAAAACCGGTTTCTATTGTAGAAGTTACAGGGATTACGGTAACACCAGAAGCAACTGAAAAGGCATTGTAATTGGCATAAAAAGGTTCGTGAACAATAAGTTCATCACCTTGATCCATAGTGGTTCCTAATGCAAATAAAAGTGCTTCGGATCCACCAGATGTAATGATGATATCTTCAAAATCTACATTTACATTTTGATGCTTATAATATTGTGAAAGCTTCGTTCTGTAGCTTTCAAAACCGGCTGAATGGCTGTATTCCAAAATGTCAAGCGTAATGTTCTTTACGGCATTTATGGCGACTTTTGGAGTTTTTATATCAGGTTGACCAATGTTTAAATGGTATACTTTTAGGCCTTTTTTCTTAGCCGATTCGGAATAAGGGGTAAGTTTGCGAATCGGGGATTCTGGCATTAACTTCCCTTTAGATGATATTTTTGGCATGTTTTTAGATTGAGTTACAAATTTGCAATTTATTTTCTAAACTAACCGCAATCACTGCCTCTATTTTGTTGTTTTTCATACATTATTATTGTATAATTGATTATATTTATAGAAACAAATTTAAATGATAAGAATAGGCTTAATATTATTGTTCATAATAAAAATGAACTCTGTTTTCGCACAGGATGATTTTGTATTTGATAAGGGAGTAGATAAAATAAATGTACCGATTAAAGTGATTAATAATTTGATTTTTATGCCTATTGAGGTCAATGGGGTAGAGTTGAATTTTTTGCTTGATACTGGTGTTGAGGAAATTGTTCTTTTTAGTTTAGAAGATAATCCAAACGTCAAATTTTATAATTCTGAAAAAATAAATTTGCGTGGTTTAGGAAGTAAAGAATCTGTAGAAGGATTAAAAACAACCAATAACATCTTGAGTATTCAGGGTTTGAAAGCAATGAATCAGCTTGTTTATGTTATTCTTGATGAGAGTTTTAATTTATCCTCTCAAATAGGAATTCCTGTTAATGGGATTATTGGTTACCAGTTTTTTAAGGACAATCTAGTGAGTATAAACTATGCGAAAAAGAAGCTTGTAGTTTCTAAAAACAATGAGGCAAATATCAATAAAATACGTAAAAAGTATAATGAAATTCCAATTACTGTTGAAAAGCATAAACCGTATTTGTTAGCAAATGTTTTTATGGATAAAGAGGTGTCAGTGAAGCTATTAATTGATAATGGAAATAGTGATTCTTTTTGGCTTTTTCAAAATTTATCCGAAGATGTAAAGGTTCCTTCAAAAAATTTCGATGATTTTCTGGGTAAGGGTTTTAGCGGAGATATAGAAGGAAAAAGAGCAAGAGTTTCTAAGTTTGCATTTGATAAATATTCGTTTGATAATCCTATAGTTGCTTTTCCTGACTCTGCTTCAGTAAGAAGTGTTCGTATGGTTCAAAATAGAATGGGGTCCATTGGCGGTGGAATTTTAAAACGATTCTCAGTTGTTTTTGATTATAAAAATGAGAAATTGTATTTAAAGAAAAACTCCGATTTCGGCGAGCCTTTTACTTATAATAAAAGCGGTTTGGAGATTCAGCATCATGGTTTGCAATGGGTTCCTGAAACGGTAAAGCTTGAGACAGTTCCTATTTCTGTAGGGACAACTTATAATTCTGCTGGTGAAAAAGCAAAAGACAACTTTAAATATAAATTTAGTTTAAAACCTATTTATGAGATTTCTAATATTAGAAAAAATTCACCGGCTGATCTTTGTGGTTTAGAAGTGGGGGATGTTGTTGTATCCATTAACAAAACACCCGTTTATAATTATTCTTTAGAAAAAATAAATGAGATGTTTAAGTCTGAGGAAGAGAAATGGATTAATTTAGAAATAGAAAGAAATGGCCAAGTAATGGGATTTAGGTTTCAACTATTGGACATTTTATAAATAAAAAAACCGCTAATTGAATTTTGTCAATTAGCGGTTTTTATTTTGAGTTTAATTTTTTAATTAGGTATGACTTCCCCTTTAATTTTTAGTGGTACTCTACCTTCTTCATAGTTTACTGCATTTGTTTCAACAGTTATTGTTTTTCGTATAGGTCCAGGAACCATATTGTATTTGATTTCGATTCTATCTGATTTTCCAGGCAAAATAGGTTGGCTTGGTTTATAAGTTACTGTACAACTAGCTGTAGATTGAATGGCTATAATGGTCAACGGAGCATTTCCTGTATTTGTAAATGTAAATTCACGTATTCCATTATCACTTTGCTTGTATATTTTTCCGTAATCTACAGTGTTGTCTGCCTGATGAAATTCAATTTTTGAACCGCTTTGTGCAAAGCCAATGCTACTGATTAAAAGCATTACGATAAGAGTTGCAATTTTTTTCATTTTCATATTTTATTTGAAAGAAAAGTAAATGTACTTACTTTTAATTAATACACAATTTTTTATTTCTCTTTTTATACTGTGCTTAATTATTTACTTTTGTCCTTTATATATGAATAGCAAAAATCAAACCAAAGTATGATTTTGGTTTTAACAGTTACTTTTTTATGACAATTCCCGCACAATTTGACGCTAAAACCATTGAGAATAAATGGTATGACTATTGGATGAAAAATAATTATTTTCATTCGGAACCAGATCATAGAACGCCTTACTCCATTGTAATTCCTCCACCCAATGTAACCGGAGTTTTGCACATGGGGCACATGCTTAACAATACAATTCAAGATGTTTTGATTCGTAGAGCACGTTTGAAAGGTTTCAATGCTTGCTGGGTCCCTGGTACTGATCACGCTTCGATCGCTACTGAGGCTAAAGTAGTTGCCAAATTGAAAAAAGAAGGAATTAATAAAAATGACTTAACACGCGAAGAGTTTTTAAAACACGCTTGGGAATGGACTGATAAATATGGTGGGACTATCTTGGAACAATTGAAACAATTGGGTTGTTCTTGTGATTGGGAACGCACTAAGTTTACTATGGATCCTGATATGTCAGCTTCTGTAATTAGATCTTTTGTTGATTTATATAACAAAGGTTTGATTTATCGTGGTTACCGTATGGTAAACTGGGATCCTGAAGCCAAAACGACTTTGTCTGACGAAGAAGTTATCTATGAAGAGCAACAAGGAAAATTATATTTCCTTAAATATAAAATTGAAGGAACAGAAGATTTCTTAACAGTAGCAACAACACGTCCAGAAACTATTTTTGGGGATACTGCTATTTGTATCAATCCTAATGATGAGCGTTTTGCTCACTTGAAAGGGAAAAAAGCTATTGTTCCTATTTGTGGAAGAGTGATCCCAATTATAGAAGATGAATATGTAGATGTTGAGTTTGGAACAGGTTGTCTTAAAGTGACTCCAGCTCACGATATGAATGACAAAACTCTAGGGGAGAAGCACAATCTTGAAATTGTAGATATCTTCAATGAAGATGCAACTTTGAATAGCTTTGGATTGCATTACAAAGGAAAAGATCGTTTTGTGGTTCGTACTGAAATTGCTCAAGAATTAGAGAATAGTGGTGCTTTGGCAAAAACGGAAACGCATCTTAACAAAGTGGGAACTTCTGAAAGAACCAAAGCAGTGATTGAACCTCGCTTGTCTGATCAATGGTTCTTGAAAATGGAAGATTTGGTAAAACCGGCTATCAAAGCGGTTTTAGAAGATGGAGATATTAAATTGCACCCAAAACGTTTTGATAACACTTACGCACATTGGTTAAACAATATTCGCGATTGGAATATCTCACGTCAATTATGGTGGGGACAACAGATTCCAGCCTATTATTATGGTGATGGCAAAGAAGATTTCGTAGTTGCCGAAACTATTGAAGAAGCTTTGAAATTAGCCCAAGAAGTAACAAACAATCCACAATTAACCATAAGCGATCTTAAGCAAGATGTCGATGCCCTTGATACTTGGTTCTCTTCTTGGTTATGGCCAATGTCTGTTTTTGGAGGAATTATGGATCCTGAGAGTGCGGATTTTAAATATTATTATCCAACTAATGATTTAGTTACCGGACCGGATATTTTGTTTTTCTGGGTTGCGAGAATGATTATTGCTGGTTATGAATATACTGGAAAGAAACCTTTTACGAATGTGTATTTAACGGGATTGGTTCGTGATAAACAACGTCGTAAAATGTCTAAATCTTTAGGAAACTCACCAGAGCCATTAGAATTAATCGAAAAGTTTGGTGCCGATGGAGTTCGTGTAGGATTGCTTTTGAGTGCTTCTGCAGGAAACGATATTATGTTCGACGAAGAATTATGCAATCAAGGAAAAGCGTTTTCTAACAAAATTTGGAATGCCTTCAAATTGATCAAAGGATGGGAAGTATCGGATTCTATTTCACAACCAGAATCTTCGAAAGTAGCTATCGAATGGTATGAAGCTAAGTTGCAACAAACCCTTTTGGAAATTGAAGACAATTTTGAAAAATATAGAATTTCTGATTCTTTGATGGCAATCTACAAATTAGTTTGGGATGATTTCTGTTCTTGGTTTTTAGAAATGATAAAACCAGCTTACCAACAGCCTATTGACAGCGTAACTTTTGCGAAAGCGATAGAAATGTTGGAAAATAACTTGAAATTATTGCATCCGTTTATGCCTTTCCTAACAGAGGAAATTTGGCAATTCTTGGCAGAAAGAACAACTGAGGAGGCATTAATTGTTTCGACTTGGCCGGAAATGAAACCTTTCAACGCTCAATTAATTGCTGATTTTGAAAACACAATTGATGTGATTTCAGGAATCAGAACTATTCGTAAGGACAAAAACATTCCGTTTAAGGATACTATTGAATTGAAAGTGGTTAACAATGATAAGCTTTCAACCTATTTTGATTCGGTAATAACCAAATTGGGTAATATTACTTCATTAGAATACGTTTCGGATAAAGTAGATGGTGCTTTGTCTTTCCGTGTAAAATCGAATGAGTATTTTATTCCAATTACAGGAAATATAAACGTTGAGGAAGAAATTACAAAATTAACTGCTGAGTTGGTGTATACACAAGGTTTCTTGAAATCTGTACAAGCAAAACTTTCTAATGAGAAATTTGTAAATGGAGCACCGGAGAAAGTATTAGCAAATGAAAGACAAAAAGAAGCTGATGCACTTTCTAAAATTGCAACATTGGAGCAAAGTTTGGCTGGACTAAAATAGCATAAAGCTTTTATATAATTTAAAATCCCAATTCTGAAATTTTTCAGGATTGGGATTTTTTATTTTTAGAATCAAATACGTTATGTTTTTTGAATCTCACTGTAATTTTGATTAACGTTTTCTACAACCAAATCGTATATTAAAAATTCACTGCCAGAGCTTGGAGCATTATTTATTTTGATATTCACGCCATTACGCTCAACCAATTTTTTTACTAATCCCAGACCAATTCCAGTACTGCTTTCGCCTCTGGGTTTATTGCCTAATGTCTGAAACATTTCGAATACTTTTTGATGGTGTTTTTCTTCAATACCCGGACCATTATCCATTACGGATAGAGTACGTTCTTTGGTATTAAATTCTATTTTAATTTCGGTGATTTCTTTGTCATTAAACTTTATTGCATTCGATAATAAGTTAGATAGTATTTGATGAATAGCTGGTGGTTGAAATATAATGTTGTTATCCAGATTTACTTTTTCAATATGAACATTACCCATTGGGTTTATGAGTTTGATTACCTTATCTGCAACCGCTAATAAATTTACATTTTCCTTTCCTTCATTATTCTGAACACATTTGGTGTAATGAAGTAAATCCTCTATTAGATTAGACATAATGGCTGTAGAAGTTTTTACCATCTCAAACATTTCGGCAGATTCTCCTTTTAGATTCAAAAAATGATCTTCTTCGATTATTTCCAACAAGCCTTTAATATTTCCTAACGGAGTTTTTAAATCATGTGCTAAAATATTACCAAACTGTTCTAATTCTACGTTCTTTTCATGAAGCTTACTATTCAATAATTTCAGTTCTTGGTCGTAATCCCAAATTCGTAAAAAGGAATCCACTTTTTTGCGGGTTACTTCAGTAATTAATGGTTTGAATAAAAAATCAATTGCCCCTAAATCATAGGCTTTATTCATGAATTTTGGTTCATCGCTTATTGCTGTTACAAAAATGGTAGGAATATAGGCTGTATCGGGATGATTTTTTACTATTTCCACAAATTCATACCCATCCATTTCGGGCATTTGTACATCTACAAGAATCAAGGAAACTTTTTCTTTTAATAGTACTTGCAGAGCTTCATTTCCGGATAAACAGGTAATTATTTTTCTTTCCGGGTGTTCAAGAACACTTTTTAAAGCAATTAAATTTTGAGGCATATCATCAACTAATAATATGGTATGTTTTCTATTTTGCTTCATGGTTAAGTTTTTTAATAACATTGTTTACTGTTAGCACATCGTGATTTTCATAAATTTTGATTGCTGATTTGGGCATTACATTAAACTCAGCTTCCATGCAATCTTGTACTATACTTGTTCCCCCGTTTTCTGCGATTAATTTCAGGCCTTTTGCTCCGTCATGATTGGATCCTGATAATAGTATTCCGCAACATTTCTTTTTTAAAACATGTGAGAATGATTCAAAAGTAACATCAATCGATGGTCTGCTATAATTTACTAATTCTGATGAGTCTAATGAAAAACTCCAGTTTTCTTCTAATAATAAGTGATAATCCGATGGTGCTGTATATAAAAATCCTTTTTTAGCAAATTCTTTGTCTTCTGCTTCTTTTACCTGATAATGTGAGTTTAATTGCAAATGTTTTTCCAGTGATGAGTCTGAGTTTTTTAGTCTATGCAAAATAAGCACAATGGGTACTTGTATATTTTTATCTAACCCTTTAAGAATTGATAAAATAATATTAAAAGAACCTGCAGACCCACCAATGACAATCATCTCCATAATTATTTGATTTTTTGGTAAATTTTTTCAACTCTATCGATTTCCTTGAATTTATCGTAAACGCTGCTAAAACGTAAAGATTCCTTGCTTCCTAATGCTAAAAAACCATGTATTGGCAAACTATTATAGAACAGATTCAGAACTTTGTCTTGCAATTCTTCATTAAAATAAATCAACACATTTCTGCATGAAATAAGTTGACACTCTTTAAAAACTCCATCAGTAACTAAGTTATGGCGCGTAAATAAGATCTCTTTTTTTAAATCTGAATTTATAATTGATTTTTTTCCATCAGAAATAAAATATTGATTTAGCGATTCTTTACCACCACATGAAAAATAATTATTGGAATACTCTTTGAAATTTTTATTGGAGTAAATTCCTTTTTTTGCTTTTTCTATAGCGTTTGAGCTTATGTCTGTTGCATATATTCTTGATTTATGTTGTAATCCCAGTTCTTTTAAGAGAATGGCAAGGGAATAGGTTTCTTCTCCAAAAGAACAACCAGCACACCAAATACTTATTTTGGGATAACTATCCAGGTATGGAAAAACGTTAGCAATCAAAGATTTAAAAAAGCTAGGGTCTCTAAAAAATTCACTGACATTGACAACTATTTCATTCACAAATTTGTTGAAGTTGCCAGGATTATTTATTAGTTCATATTTTAAATCGACAATAGATCCCATATTGGAAATTTCCATAAATCGATTGACACGTCTAAGCATCGAAGCTCTGGAGTAGTCAGCGAAGTCGTATCCGTGTTGTTTTTGTATTAGAAAAACAATTTCTTCAAGGTCGTTAAATTCTATCATTTATTTATAAATCCATATACTGATTAATGAAATAAGCTGTTGGATATCAATTGGTTTTGACTGATAATCCGAAGCTCCCGCGTTTAATATCTCTTCTCTATCGCTTTTCATTGCCTTGGCAGTCAACGCAATGATAGGTAGGTTTTTCCATTTAGAATTTTCTCTTATTTTTCGGGTTGCTTCATACCCGTCCATCTCTGGCATCATAATATCCATTAACACAATATCTATGTTAGCATTATTATTAAGCATTTCAAGAGCTTCGATTCCGTTAAAAGCTGTTAAAATTGATGCTCCTTTTGTTGCCAAAGCACTCGATAAGGCATATATATTTCTTATGTCATCATCTACAATCAATATATTCTTGTCTTTAAGAACTTCTCCAGCCAATAAACTTGGTCCAGCTTTGTGTTCTTTTTTATCGGAGGTTTCAACCATGTCTAAAAAGAGTATTAACTCATCTTTTAATCTTTCTGTAACATTGTTGGTTTTTATAACAACTCTGTCAGCACTATTTTGGAGTTCTAATTCGTCCTCTTCGGTTAACGATTTTCCTGTATTTACGATTATATTAATGTTTTTGTTTTTGGATACTTTTCTAAGTGCTGATATATTATCAATGTTTTTAGAATCGGGTAATCCTATATCCATAATGGCACAATCGATATCGTCATTTTTTAGAATATTCTCAGCTTCTGTGAATGTATGGGCTTGTATACAAATGACATTTCTATCACAATTATGAACTAATTCTTTGATTGAATAATTAAGACTTACATCATCTTCTACAATCAATACCTTTTTGAAAATGGAATTTATCTGGATATCAATCGAGGCAAAAGCGCTTTTTAGCTTTTCTGTGGTTATTGGTTTAATGAGGAAATCAAAGGCTCCCATTTCTTTGGCAAGCTTCTCTCTATTCATACCGGACATTACGTGTACCGGAATATGCTGTAATTCCTTATCTTCTTTTAGCCATTTTAGAACTGTCCAACCATCTATTCCGGGTAATTTCATATCCAAAATAATTGCTTTTGGTTTGTATTTTTTTGCATATTGATAACCCGTTTCTCCTTGATAAGCAACAATCGCTTTAAAGCCGTTATCATGAGCTACTTGTAATAGTACTTCTGCAAATGATGCGTCGTCTTCTATGATTAATATTGTTTTATCATCTATAGTTACTTCTTTTCTGTCATCATTCAAATTCTCTGTTAAATCCAAAGTGGCATCTGATGGTTTTGGTGCTTCTTCTGACTTAGGGTGATTTTTTTCAACAGAGCCTATTACTGTCACATTTTTTTTAGGGACACTAGTTGTTTGAAAATTTGCTGGGATATAGACACTAAATCTGCTTCCTTTATTCAATTCACTTTTAAAATCTACCTCTCCACCTAGAAGTATGGCCAATTCTTTTGAAATAAATAATCCTAATCCTGTTCCGCCATATTTTCTACTTGTTGAACTGTCTGCTTGTTGGAATGTTTGGAATAATTTCGTTTTATTTTCTTCGGATATACCAATTCCATTATCTTCTATATGTATTGAAAGAATTTTGTTTGGGCTTAATTTAGATAGTGAGGCTGATGTAAATTCATTTTTATCTGTGCATGAAGAAAATAATAATGAAACTTTTCCTTTTTCTGGGGTAAACTTGAGTGCATTAGACAAGAAATTCTTAAGAATTTGTTCCAGTTTTCCGATATCTGTAAAAAGTTCTTTTGGGCAATCATCCGAAATAGCGGTTGTGAACTCAATGTTCTTTTTTAACATCTGAACTCTAAACAATCCATCCATATCTGAATAGACTCTTTCGACTATAGATTCTTCCGGATAAACTTCAACTTTTCCAGCTTCAATTTTAGAAATATCCAGAATGTCTGTAATTAAATTTAATAAATCTTTTCCAGAGGAATTAATAACTGAAAGATTATCAATTTGTGAGCTGGATAAATTACCAGCTATATTTTCTTTTAAAAGATCAGAAAGAATTAAAATACTGTTTAGCGGTGTTCTTAATTCATGTGACATATTCGCCAAAAACTCGGATTTATATTTACTGGCTTGTGCAATTTCTTCCGCTTTAATATTTAATTCTTCTTGTGCTATGACCAGTTCGTCATTTTTCAGGCCAACTTCATAGTTCTTATTTTCAAGTTCTCTTCCTTTTTCTTCTAAGTAGGCATTAGTTTGTTCTAATTCGGCTGCTTGATTTCGGAGTTCTTCTTCAGATTGTTGTAGCAATAAAGTTTGTTTGTTTAGCTCCTCATTGCTTTGTCTAAGCTCTTCTTCTTGAACTTGAAGGATATTGTTTTTACGATTTATCTCATCGGATGATAGTATTAATTCTTCATTACGAATGAAAACCTCGATTGCACTTCCTACCGACTCAGATATAGTTAGTAATAACTTTTTATGGCTATCATTAAAATTTTCCAGTGAGCCAATTTCAATTACTCCAATTACCACATTTTTATAGGAAATAGGAGTGATTAACACATTGTAATAAGGTGACTTACCAAGTGAAGATGAAATATAAGAATAACTATTAGGCAAATTATTCAGGCAACTTTGTTGGTTCCTTTTAGCAACCTCGCCAACTAAACCTTCGCCAAACGTAATTACAGTAGGTGTAGATGCATCATCTGCATATCCTCCAATTTTGTGTAATTGATTGGTATCATCGCTTGCGCTTATTATATAAAAATTAGCTTGACAACCTTGGGTTTGTTTTACGATGGTTTGACAAATATTCGCTCCAAATTCAGACAAGTCTTTTGATTCTACAATTGATTTATTTACTTCAATTATATTTTTCTCCATGAGACTAACTTCTTCGGACTCTTCTTGTAGCCTGCTTAATTCTAGTGACATTGTATTCAGCGAATTGTTCAATGTATCGTTATCACTTCTTAAGCTGATTTTAGAGCCAAAATTCCCAGTGCTTATTTTTAATGATAGATCAATTTGCTCATTTATTGCCGCTAATAATTGATTAAAAGAATTACTTATTGCAACAAACTCTGCATTGCCTGAAAAGGCTGGTTTTTCAATAATTTCGCCAAGTGATAATTTTTTTATCGATGATGTTATTGAATGGAGAGAGGTCGATAAATTAGTTATTAGTTTATAGATAAGGAAAAATGTAACTAACAAAAACAACGATAAAATAGAAACTAAAACTATAATTGACTCTAATGCTGATTGCTTTTCTTTATTTGCAAAATCTAAAATGAATCTTAAATTATCATCTTCTAATTTCGCATATTTGGTTATAATTCCGGATGTTTTTTTCCACCATAAATCAGGAGCTAGCTCTGATTTTCTTTCAATAATAAGTTCAGAATCAACATTGAAAGAGGCTACTTTACTCGAGTTTTTAAATTTGAGTAATTCTTTATTTAAATCATCAAGTCTGAAATTTACTAATTTAAAATTGACAACGGCTTCATACTCCTTTGCATTAAAATAATGTTCTAATAGTGAGTTAGATAATGCTTCATTGTTTTTATTGTTTATTAGAGTTTGCAAAGCTGCTGCTCTTTTTAGCAATGCTACATTTTTTAATATTACATAGTTATAGTAGTTATTGCCCAGTTTAGTCAATTCCGGAGACTTGCAATTGACTATTTCCCGTTCAATCAGATTGCTTAATACTTCATTAAAATGTACGTATTTAATATAAGCGGTTGTTGGTGTTTCTATTTTATCTTCAATATTGATCTGAAGATTTAATATGGAGGCTTGTAAAGATTTAAAATTTTTAGAAATTACGGTGTCTTTACTATTGGATTTTGAAAACCATTCATTTGTTTTTCGTTCTGCTTCCGGAAGTAGATATCTTTTTGAGGAGTCATAATAAGAATAATAATTTAAATCTCTCTCGTTACTAATTATGGATATTCCATTTGAGAGTAAAGCAATATTCTTTATGTTTTCTATACTAGAGCCGATAATTTTATAATTATCCAGAGATGATCTAATATTGGATATGGTCATATAAATTAATCCTGAAATTGGTATTAACAGAATTAAAATCAACTGCGATTTAACTGATAATGATTTCCACATAACTTTAGATTTGGTTCATCTAAGGTAATGTTTTTATTGTTAATATTCTAATATAAAGTAGTTTAAAGAATAAAAATGTAGTTTGTCGATAAATTATCATTAAAGCTTTTTGAGTTTTTAGCCGCGATTCTACTGCTAATTTATTACCGCATTCTAAGTTTTACTTTTTTAAATCTTAGTTAAAAAAGTCAGTTTGCTGAGCGAACAAATAGTATTGTAAATGATTTTTGAGTAAAAAGTATAAACGAATTGTTGTGATAGGTGTACTTTTATAAAACAAAAAAACCGCTTCAGAAAAAGCGGTTTTTATTGCAATATATAAACTAACGGTATTTTTTAGAATTTATATCTTAAGCTTGTCAATACTTGACGTGGAGCGATTGGGTTTACACTGTAGTTTTCGTGTACAGTATAGTTCAACTCATTTGTAACATTTGATAATTTACAAAGGATAGAGAATTTTTTCCAAGTATAACCTGCTGATAAATCAAGAGTAGTGTATCCTTCTAATGGAATTTCTCTGTACCAAATTCCATCAGGTTTAGTAGAGTCGTATTGGTTATTCCAACCTCCGATACGGTCGCCAATATAGTTTCCTATTGCTCCAAGTGACATTCCTTTTAAGATTCCTGTTTGTAATGTATAGAAAAAGCTTAAATTGGCTGTGTTTTGAGGTGTTCTTGCTACTCTATCCCCTTCGATGAAACTTCCGTTTTTTCCAGAAGTTTCAGTATAACGCATATCATTATAACTATAACCTGCAATGATGTTTAAGCCTTGGAAAGGTCTTGCTGTAATATCAACTTCAATACCTTTACTTTTTGTTTTTCCTGTTAGCATTTTAATACTTGTGTCAGCATATGGTGTTCCGTCTGCCTGTAAAGCGGTTTGAGCTAAATTATTGTTGGCAATTTGGTAAACAGTTACGTTTGTACTTAAAACTCCTCTCCAGAAATCTTTTTTGATACCTGCTTCATATTGGTCTATGATAGAAGCTTCAATTGGTTTCAAATCTACAGTAGTTCCTGTGTTTGGTGTAAATGAGCTTGAATAACTAGCAAACAAAGACATATCTTTTGTAGGTTGGTAAATTAAACCAACTTTAGGAGAAAATGCATTGTCTAAACGTTTTGGTGTAACTGTTGGTGTAGCTTTTTCCGGATTTCCAGCACCCGTTGCTGTTTCTTTATATGTTGTAACTTCAGCTTCTTGCCATGACCAACGGATACCTGCTAATACTTTAATTTGCTCAGTAACCGAAATTAAATCTTGAAAATAGGCTCCAAAACGATTCGTTTCTGTTTTAGCAATTTGTGTTATTCTTGAGTTCGGTATATCATTTCTTTGTGTTGAAGGATCGAAATTATAAAGATTTATAGTGTCATAAAGAGTAGGATCATATTTTCCATTAATTTTTATCTGTTTCTCATTGAAGGCAAAAGTATAAGCTGTTGCAAATGAATTTTCCCAATCTGCTCCAGTAAATATTTGGTGTTTAACACTACCTGTATTGAATGTTCCTTGTAAGCTTAACTGATCTCCAAGAATTTGCTCCAAGTTTTTGTTTTGTGTTAATCCTCTGTTCCAGGTACCAGGAACTGGATATAATTTAGTGTCGTCTAAATTAGATAATTGAGCAGTAGATAATTGGGTTCTGTTGTAAGTTTGGAAAGAGCTATTGAAATTCAATTTCCAGTTTTTGTTAAAGTCGTGGTTTACCAATACCGAAGCACTTGCTGATGTCGTGTTACCAGTAGACCAAAGCGCACCGTAAAAATTGTTACGTGGTACATCTACAATCTCTTTTCCGATAATTCCTGTTCCAAAATCAGGAGTCCAATCAGCATCTAAATAATCTCCTTGAACCGTAATTTGAGTTTTATCAGTTACCAAGAAAAGCAAAGATGGATTAACATAAATACGTTCGTTTTTTACAACATCTCTAAAACTTTCTGAGTTTTCGTAAGAACCTGCAAATCGATAAGCTATATGTTTATTTAAAGGTCCGTAAAAATCAACAGATGGTTTGTAGAAAGAATAACTTCCCATTTGCATAGAAATTTCTCCACCGCTCTTGAAAGATGGTGTTTTAGTAACTAAATTCAAGATTCCTCCAGGAGCTACGTTACCATATAATAAAGCTGAACCTCCTTTAAGGAACTCAACTTTCTCTAAAGATGCTACATCAGGAATAGAACCTGAGTTATAACGGAAACCATTTTTGAACATGTTGTTGGCAGACATATCGTATCCTCTTGAGAAGAAAGATTCTTGAGCTCCACCACGGGCTGAACTTACATAAACCCCATTAGCATTTTTAAGAACTTCACTAAGACGGATTGATTGTTGTTGTTCTATGATTTCAGATCCAATTACTTGTACACTTTGTGGTGTATCCATTGGTTTTAAACCTGAACGTAAGGCTGTAACCGGTTTTTGTTGCTTATTGGCGGTTACAATAACTTCTTTTAAGTATTCTCCTCTTCTTTTTTTTATGGTATCATTAGCTGATTTTATAGTGTCTGAAGAGAAATAATAGATGTCATTATTATTTGTGTTGTTCGTATTACTTGCTGTTTCTTGGGCTTGACTATTGAAACAGAATAATAAGAAAGTTAGGGGGAGTAAAATATATTTCATTTTCTTTATTTGGAATAATTAAAAATAACTATGCAAATATAGTTTTCAATTATCGATTGACAAAGCTTATTTAGATTAAATATCAATAATATTTTAACGTTGTTTTAATAGGTTGTTTTTTAGTGTATTATGGATTGTTTTTTAATGAAATAAGTACCCTTTCTTAGTTATTGAGTAAGATAAATCTCTGTTTTTATTTCTGTAAAAATCAAAACATCGTCTTCAGAAAGAAGATGAGGCTGTTTTTTATGTCATTTTATGCTAAAAAGATCACTGACGTATTGCATAAAACTGACATATTAAAAAAAACGCTTATAACAGATTATGAAAATCATGCTAAAAGCGTTTTTCAGTGCCTCCCTTTTTATGGTAGCTTTCAAAAAAGGTTTTGTCTGGACAATAGGTTGGGCTTATTTTGTGGGAACGGATTTCAACCTGTTCCATTTTATTTTTTTGTTTTTTAAATTTTTAGATTTTACTACTTTTCCATCATCAGTAATCATCAGGCAGCTATATCCGGGGAATTGGTTGAGTAAGTTTAAGCCAGCTGTTTTTCCTAACACCATTAAGGAGGTACTTAAACCGTTTGCTGTTTCTGCGTTGGGACCAAAAACGGTGACACTACAAAGTCCTGTTGCAGGATATCCCGTTGCAGGATTGATAATGTGTGAATAGCGTTTACCATCAAAAACAACAAACTTTTCATAGCTTCCTGATGTGGTTACAGCCTCTTGCCCTAACGGAACAATCGCTAAAAGGGTGTCTGGATGAAAGGGATTTGTAATACCGATATTCCAATTCTTTCCATTAGGTTGTTTTCCCCAAGTGCTCATATCTCCGGATCCGTTTACAATTCCGGCGTTGATTCCTTTTGCGAGCATCATGTCCCGACATTTGTCGGTGGCATATCCTTCACCAAGGGCACCAAACCCAATTTTCATTCCTTTCAGTTTTAGGAAAATGGTAGACTGAACGCTATCTAAAACTATGTTTTTGTAGCCTACTTTTTCTACTGATTTTTTAATGGCCTCCGCAGAAGGCATGCTTGTCATTGATCCGTCAAATTTCCAGATTCTGTCCATTGCCGCAAAACTGATATCAAAACTTCCATTGGTAATTTCAGAAAAATGAATGGCTCTTTTGGTGAGTTCAAAAACTTCTTTGTCGACTTTCACTGGACGAATACCGGCATTTTGGTTTACTTCGGATATTTGTGTGTTGGGTTTCCAATCGGATATTAAATATTCGATTCGGGTGATTTCGGCAATAACGCCATCTATATTTTGTTCTGCTTCAAGCGAATCTTTTGCTACAATAGTAATGTCAAATCTACTTCCCATAAGCAGGGTTGTTCTTTTTCGTAAAACTTGACTGTTGCTGGAAATACTACATATTAGTAAGCTGAAAAATAGAAATTGTTTTAGGTTAAAAATGTATCTCAACTTCATAATATATAGGTTGTGTTATGCTTAATGTTTTTTCGGTTCTACACTCAATCGTGTGGGTTTTAAAAATTAAAAATTTAATTTTTCTTTGCACCATTAAGTTATTAAGATTCATTAAGCCCTAGAAAACTTAATCTTTCTTAATCTCTTAATGGTGATTTTTTTTCTTTCTTACTCACACAATTCATGGTAGAACCATATTTTCTGCTTTGATTTTGTATTATCTGTGAAAATCTGCGTGCTAATTTTTTTACGCAGATTTTCAAAGATTTCCGCAGATTCTGTTTCGACTGTTGGGATGTTTTTTTTACTTTTTTGGATGTCGGGAAAAAATAAAAAATGTTTTCCTTTAGCTCTGTTGTCCTTTGTAATCTATCCTAAAAATATCAAATCTTTCTGCTTCAAAAAAACTTAATAACAATCGGTTAGTATTTGTCCGTTTGCTTTATAATCTGAAATAGACATAGATGTTTTTGCCAAACATAATTCATTAAGGACAGATTCAACATCCTTTTGCATAGCAAGTGATCCGCAAATCATTATAACTCCTCCGTGCATGAGTAAATCTGTAAAAAAAGTGGCATCTCGTTTTATAAGATCCATCACATGATAATGTTCTGCTTCGCGTGATAAAGCCAGATGGAAACTTTTGAGTTGCTGTTTTTGAATACTTTCGGCGGTAAATTTTTTATATCCCAAAACGGTTTCGGTTTCTTTTCTAAAACCTGAATACAAATGAACTTCTGTCTTTTTCTTATTTTGCTCAATCATTCCAAGGAAAGGAGCGATACCCGTTCCGTTTGAAATAAGAGCTACTTTAGGAGCCTTTTCCGGAAAGTGGAAAGTGGCATTCCTGATGATTCGTGCTTTTATAACAGTGCCAGGTTCAACACTATATAAATAACCTGAGCCTAAGCCTGAAGGATGCAGTTTTACCACTAATTGTATGTTGCCATTGTGATTGCCAATAGAGTAGAGGCGTTCTCTGGTGTCATTTGCCGGATAAATGGCCAAGAGATCACCTGAACTAAATTTGGTTCTCATACTGGCGCGTAACGTGAGTAAAAATGTATGTTCAGTCTCAGAAATGGCAGTTTTGTCAAGTATCATAAGTTTCTGTAAACCTTTTGGAACATGATTGTATAGAGATGGAGTGGTAGAGAGTGCAAGACCTGTTTTCTGGCTCCATAATTTTACCCAATTAACAAATTCTTCGGCAGATTTGTCATTTACGGTTTGTAATTCTAAGATAGGTTCTGCCCAATTCTGTTTTGCTAATAGAGCATCAGCTTCACGCGCAAAACCACAGAAATCTGGATACGCCTTCGAACCAAAACCTACTACGGAAACATTGATTTTTTGCTGTTGCTCGGTTTTGTTGACCAATGATATAAATTTATTTCCATTAGATGGGGCATCTCCCAATCCGTGTGTTGAAGTAAATAGGATGAGGTGTTCCGCTTTTGGATAAGCTGAATAATTATTCAATTCAGTGATGAAAACTTTTTCTCCGTGGGCAATCAATTGCTTGTGAATAGCATTGGCAAATCGTAGCGAACTACCATTCTCTGATCCTACCAGCAAAATGAATTTACTTTCATCGGCCTTGTATTTGTTTTTAATACGACTCGATCTTCTCTTTAGCGTCATTGCAAAACCGGAGTAGATAAAAAACAGAATGTTTAAACATGCTATTCCTAGTATTATAGCCCAAACAATACTTGCTCTACCGGTATGCAAGTCAAGACTCAAATCCGATAGTAGTGCTGTCATCGGAAAAAGTTTTTCACTTACAACAGTTCCCGAAATTTGATCGACTTCAATTTCTCGGTCTTTTAGTTTAATGATATAATATTCCTCTGGATCGTCAGAGAATGGAAATTCAATTTTGTCAACATCAGCTAGAAGGATGCTATTAAAAACCGATGTTTCAGCCTCTTTTTTTGAAATAGGAGCGGTCTTTACCATTTCAGTTTTTTGATCTGAATCTGTTTTTGGTATGAAAAAATTAAATTTTTCCAATGTCAAATACGTTCCGGTAAGTGAAATTATTAGGATGGGAATCAATGCTAATCTACCCAATAGAACATGGTAGTATTGAGCAAAATAATCTTTGATGACTTTAGAAAAGAAATTGCGTAAACCTCTTTGTCTGTTAATAACGAGAGCAAAACCAGAAATAGATATTAAAACCAATATAAACGAAATAAATCCGGTAAAAAATCGCCCAGCTTCCTTTAGAAATAATGAACGATGAAGCGAGGTGACCCACTGAATGAATTCACTTTTTTTTATGGGTGTGCCTAGTGTTTTTCCTGTTCTTGGGTCAATATAGGAATTGATATCATTGTCATCTTTATCAATAGCCTGTAATGTTACAAACTGATTGTGATCAATGCTTAATTCGGTTATTTCAGGATAGATTTTTTTTAGGACAGGCAAGGTTTCTCCCAACGTTATTTTTTCGAAATTTTCGACTTTGTATGGTGGCGTTTTCTCCTGAATTGCATCTACCGCAAGTATAGTACCGGTTACGGATGCCAATATTAAAAACAAGGATGAAAACACTGCCAGAGCTAAGTGTGTGTATCGCCAGAAAGAAAGAGTCATTGATGATGATTTTTTTTAATATTTTACCATATAAGGCATATAAGTTTTGTTGCTTTTTTATAAAACGTACATGACTTAATGGTTGTGAATAATAAAAACGATTGCTGTTAAAATGTTTACCACATAAGGCAAATAAGAGCATATAAGTTAGTTTTTACAAACCCTTAAATGACTTTATTTGCCTTATATGGTTAAAAACAAAAGCTATCTGTTTTTAGATTTTATTCAATCTTACGTATCGGATGTACCCTTTACCTTCTGTTTTTTCTGCCATTGCTTCTGTCGTGAGGGGGATTTCTAAATCGGCTGTGTAGTATTTATTGTCTTCAACAGCAGTTTCAAAACGCAATTTATATCCTTTGTTTATTTTAGAATCTTCTATTTCTAATGTAGTTGTGCTACGGTCACCACCTGTTACAGAAGCGCCTGTTTTGGCACTGATATCGGTAGGTTTTTTTGAATAGAATTTATGCCATTCTTTAAGGGTTTTGTACCATTTTTTATCATCTCCCATTACGTATAGGGTTTTGTCATAATCGCCTTTGGCATTTACAATCGATACTACGATGTAAGCTCCTTCTCCCATATAGTTTGACATTTGGAGCATGCATTTGTATTTACTGGTTTGTGCTGTGGCTTGGAAAGATAAAAAGAAGATTAATGCAGCTGTTAAGGCTATTTTATGTATTGACTTCATATTTAATTATGAGTTATGAATTATGAGTTATAAGTTTTGAGTTTTTAGCTTACGGCTTACGGCTTAAAGCTTACAGCTATTCAGCTATTATTTTAAAAATTCTATAGATACGTTATTTTTTGATAAAGACTCATTTTCTTTTGCCAAGGTATAAACACTTTCGTCAAATTCTGTGTTTATGTCTTTTTTGGCACCAATAGATAATAAGTATTTTAAGATAGCGTCGTCTTTAGAAATCATTGCTGCTTTGTGTAAAGCGGTTAAACCATCTTTGTTTTTAAGGTTTATATCGATTTTCAAGTCGGCAATTTTCTTTAGCAAAGCTAAATCATTTTTGGTTATAGCCAAATGTAATAGTGTGTTACCGTCCTTTTGAGGAGCGGCCAGATCTAATCCTTTACCTTGAAGTAATTGTATTTTAGTACTAAAAGGATCTTGTTTTTGACCTTCAGGACCACGATTCATTTGTGGTCTGTAAGATTGTATCAGATAAGCTCCTAGATTATTTCCTTCTTTGTCAGTAACCATAACATCAGCACCTTTATTCAAAAGTAGTTCTACTGCACTTGGAGTTCCGGATTTAACTGCAATTGTTAGTGCTGATTCTCCTTTTTCGTTTTGAGTGTTGTAATTTTTTACAATTGGTAATAATTGTTCTAATGCTGTAGTCTCTTTTGCGGAAGCGGCAACCATTAATGGAGTGTTTCCTTCGTTATCCGCTTTATTTGCATCTACTCCTTTAGCCAAAAAGTAGTTAATAATCTCGGTTTGGTTTGGTTTGTTTGCCAGAAAATGAAGTACTGTTTCTCCAGTTTTGCTGGTTGCAGTTGGTTTTATTTTCAAATCTTCAACTAAGTATTTATAGGTTTCAAGAGTATTTGTTTCTCTGCGGTTACCTTGTGCTGCTATAATTAGTGCGTTATCTGTGTATTTTATTCCTTTGTCCAATAACGTTTTTAGCAAAGCAATATTACCAGTTCTTGCGGCATAGTTAAAAGCGGTATTGCCATTATTATCTATGTCTTTAAGAGACATTCCTTTAGAAATAAAATAGTTGGTAAGCGTAAGGTCTTTGTCATACGGTATAGCCATAAGCAGTAGGTTTGCACCATCCTGATATTTTTTCTTTGGGTCTATTCCGGCTTTAAAAAGTGCGTCATAAACTGCAGTGTTTTTTTGTCCGCTACTGGCAGCTGCTGTGATTGGGTAACTACTGTGACTATCTTCTAAATTAATATTTGATCCTTTTGCAATAAGGTATTCAACGATTTCCAGATTACCTTTTGCGGCAGCCCAGTGAAGATAAATACGATTATCGTGAGTTGATTTATTAACTCCATTTCCGGCTTGTTCCAATAAAAATTTTATGGTGGCGTTTGGGGCATCATTATTTATAGCGAGAACAACTGGGTCAAATGCTCTGTCATTAGACTCAGATGGATTGTTTCCTTTTGCTATTTCTGCTTGTACGGCGGTTACATCTGGAGTTGTTTTCCAGAATGATTGCTCCAAAAGCGTATTTTTTTGTTGCGCACTAACGAATAAAGTGGCTAATAGGGAAAATGAAATAAAGAAATTCTTTTTCATATATGTAAAATTTATTAGTAGTCTAACGGGTAATATATTTATTCGATTAATCAATTTCTAAATCAGTCCCGGCACTATTGATTAGTTATTTTGAAGGATTATTTAGATTGAATAAAAATAGTGCAAATATAGAAATTAATATTACAATGACGCATTATTATTGCCCTTTAAAGAGGTGATTATTTAATGTTTTTTAATTTTTTTGTGGATTTTTTTATTTCAGGACTTTCTGTACTATTTCTAATTCAAAGAAGTATAACGATTTTTTGAAATCCGCCATTTGGACAATAAAAAAACAGAAAGGTTTAAAGTAGTTACTCCAAACCTTTCTGTTTTTTTTATATTAAATGATGCGCCTAAGCGATTGTTGTATTTTTCTTTTTTTTCTTTCGTCCCCACCAAACATAGAATCCGGTAATAGGTAGAGTTGCAATAAGCAAGCTGATTAAAAAAGCAAATATTTTTCCGGGAAGTCCTAATACTGCTCCTGTGTGAATGTCGTAATTCATACGCATTAGTTTATCGGCAGTGGCAGCATTTTTATATTTTCCGTAAATGTGTTCGACCTCTTTTTCTTCTAATGTATATTGGTCAAAATAACGGTAATCAGTTTTCCAGTGGGTCCCTTCGTCTGGATTGGCATTGGCTGCAATTGCCGTACTGTCATTTTCTGGCGGATGTACCTCGATAGATTTTGCATGTGGATACTCTTTTTGCATTTGAGCCCAAACTTTATCCAATGGTTTACTTGGAGGAACTGTTTTCTTGGTAGAAACCGGGTCTTGATAAACCAATGATTTTTCGCCACCAATAACAGTATAATAAGAGTACGCAAACCATTGAAATCCCCAAACTAAACCCGTAATGGCAAAAATAAGAGCTATTAGAAGCACATAAAAACCAGTGATATTATGTAAGTCATAGTTTTTGCGTTTCCATTTTGTTTCTTTTTTCCATCTGAATCTAAAGCGTTGCTTGGTCGCATTTTTATTTCGGGGATACCAAAGGTAAAGCCCCGAAAGTAATAGAACTAGGAATACTAATGTTGCAGTGGCAACCACAATTTGCCCTATTTCTGGAGGTAGCCAAAGGTAGAAATGTCCGTCGAGGATGAATCTGAAAAATCCTTCGTCCATATTCGCGGTTTCCAGTACTTTACCAGAATAGGGATTTAGGTATACTATGTAATAATAAGTTGGTTCGTAATGAAAGAATATGGCTTCTGCAGATTTTTCGGCACCATTATATTTAATCGCATGAAGGGATTTACCGGGAAGTTCTTTTCTGGCAATCTGTTCCAACTGAGAAGGAAGGAGGAAGGGCTGGTTTTGTTTTTCGACAAAACGATATTCTTCTGTACTATTTTGAATTTCCTCCTGAAAAGCATACAAACAACCTGTAATGGCAAGTATAAAAACAATTATGCCTGAAGATAACCCCAGCCATAAATGTATTTTTCCTATCCTTTTTTTTAGACTCATCTTTATAAAAATAAAATTAAATAAACTCCACTATTTTCAAGTGGAGTTTATTTGCGGTTTTAGTAATGCTTAAAATTTATAACTAACAGATAAACGAACGTTTGTTCCCGGTTCTGCTTGCCAATAGAAATATGAACCTGAGTATTTACCACCTGAGTATAAATATTGGTTTAATATGTTGTTGACAATTACATTATAGGTCATTTTTCCTTTTTGGTAGGTAACTCCTCCGTCTAAACGGAAATAATCAGGCAAATTTGTAGATTGATCATTAGAGACAAACCATGGAGATCTATCTACTTGATATTGGTATCCTAATGAAAGACCTAGTCCGTTTAGGGCACCTTGATCCATTTTATAATTCAACCAAGTATTTTGAATATGTCTTGAGGTTCCAGCAACTTGAGTTCCTACTAATGCTGGATCTGTGTCTTTAGTTACTTTAGCTTCTGTAAAAGCATAGTTCATAACAAGGTCTAGGTTTTTAAAAATTTCTCCTCTAACATCTACTTCAACACCTTTTACTTTTTGTTCTCCGCTTTGTCTGCTGTACTGAATTGCTCCTGTAGAATGTTCAGGATCTGCAGTCAAGATGTTTTTGTTTGTAATTTGGTAAACTGCAACAACAGAGTTCCATTTTCCGTTCATCCAATCTCTTTTGAAACCCAACTCAAGATTATTTCCTGTTTGGGGATCAAAACTTTTGCCTTGCCAATCTGTTCCGTAATTTTCATTAAACGATTGATCGCTCACAAAATAAGCAGCCGTGTTTTTGTTTAAAGAATAACTTACTCCAACACGAGGTGTAAATTTGCTGTCTTTGAAAGAACCAGAATAAGGGTTTGATGTTTTTAGAGTGGTGTATCTACCAGCAAGTGTCAAGCGAAGTTTATCTTCGAATAAGCCAAGTTCATCTTGCATATAAAAAGCATTGTAACCATTGTGGTACTGAACGCCTCTTTCTTTTATATTTCTGCTTCTGTCAAAATTTGGCATTGCAGATGCAGGAACATTTCCGTGAATAGGATTGTAAATATTAAACGGAACTATGTTTCCGCTGGCATCATACCCATTAAGCGCAGCTGATTGACTCCAGTCATGGTAGTACATTTTATCACTCATATCAATTCCTCCTAGGATTTTGTGTGTGATAGATCCTGTTTTTTCTTCTCCGTTTACAAAGAATTGTCCAGTTTTGGTTAATCCTAAAATATCCCAAATAGAAATTCCACGATTTAAGATTTCATCATTTCCTGGAGTAAAACCAGGCCATTGTGGCCACATAGACATTCCTTCTTGTTTGTAATTAAAGTAAGAAGCTTGTCCTGTAAATTTCCATTTGTCATTTATTTTATGGTCTATGATTGCCAAAATGCTTTGGTCATCCATGTTGGTAGGCTTAAAGTTTGGCTCACCAGTGGTAAAACTTTTTGGTAAATCAGCATATCCTCTGTTTGAGAAGACATAGTTTGATCCTATAATGTTTACTTGAGAAAATTGTTTGGTGTATTCTAGCGTAATCGAAGTGTTATCATCGACTAAGTATTTTAAAACTGGTGCAATCGAGTAACGGTTGTTGTAGTCAAAATCACGGTGACTTCCTTTGGCTTGTCCCATAACATTAATGCGGTACAATAGTTTTCCGTCTTTAGAAAGTTTTCCGTCAAAGTCCAAAGATGCTCTGTACATATCAAAACTTCCTAACGAAATATTAGCTTCACCTTTTGTGCGGCCACTTGGCTTTTTTGTAACAACGTTGTAAAATCCGCTAGGGTTTCCGTTGGCAAGCATAAATCCAGCTGGACCTTTTACAAATTCTATACGTTCTACCATACTCATGTCCTCTGTCAATGGACCCCAAGTTGTACTCACGTTCATACCATTTCTAAAAGCCGATACTTGACTTCCTCTCATAAATATATTGGCATAATTATCCCAATGTTCTACTCTAGTGGCACCACTTACGTTGCGGGTTACACCTTCGAGCATATCGAAAATTTGTTGATCCTGAATTAATTTTCCAGTGATAACCTGAATGTTTTGCGGAATTTCTATGATAGGAGATTGTAACCTAAGGGAAGAAGATATACGGTTGGTTTTGAAAGCACTTTTGTTACTTAAAACCACTACTTGATTCAACTCTGTATTAGATAATGCGAGGTCAATGTTTACAGTTGCAGTTTCGCCAGATACAACGCTTACGTTTTGTTCTACATCATTATAACCAACCAAGGATACAATTAGTTTGTAGTTACCATCTGGAACTTTTGTGATGGCAAAAATACCGTTATTATCGGCAATGGTTGTTCTGTTTAGCTCTTTGATAGTGATAGAAACACCTTCGGCTGGTTTGTTATCACTGGTTTTAACGGTTCCTTTTATGCTCCCGGTTACTTGGGCAAAAATTGTTGCCGAAAAAAGGAGAAATAGGCATGTAAGTAATTTAAGTTGGGGGAATTGTTGATTCATGTATTTCATGTTTGAAAGTGAAAAGTTTAAAATAATTATTGCTATTTAGAATAAATAAGAATAATGCAAATGTAAAAATTTAACTTTATTTAACAGTTTTTATTTAGATTTATTATAAATTAAATTACAAATACCTGTTTTTGAGTATTTTAATGCATAAAAAAAGCCTTGCTTCGTATGGCAAGGCTTTTCTTATGTATAAAAAAGTAAGTTTTTACTCTGTTTTTTTGTTCTGTTTTTTCATTCCAAATTTCTCAGAGCTTGGTTTTCCGAGTTGGATTCCTGAGATTTCGGCAACCAAACTATCTTTGCTAATTTGAGTATAAGTGATTTTTTGTGGATAATCGTGTTTAGGATTTTCGAAAACCAATTTTTTATCTGTTGATGAAGTCATGTTAAAAGTAACAGGTTTGTCATTATTTTGACCTTTTACAGTGGCTATATAAAATAATTCTTCTCCTTTTTGTTGTAATGTTATGGTTTCAGAATGCAAAGTGTCATTCTCTTTGATAAAAAATGATTCGGCTTGAAAAGTACTGTCATTAAGACGTTTCCAGTTTTCAGAAAGTACGCCTTCATCTACTTTATTTTCCCATTCCCCAAGTAGCCAATTGCTTTTTTTAATTATTTCCTTCTCGTTTGATTCTGAATTTTTACAAGAAACAAATGCTATCAAAAGTAATATAAGTGTTGTTTTTTGAAACATTGGTATAGATATTTGGTGTTATTTCTAAACGCTAAAGTATAAAAAATAGGATTATGAATTATGAATTATGAATTATGAATTATGAATTATGAATTATGAATTATGAATTTTAAATCTTAGTAATCTCTAAAATCTAACTTATAACTTAGAAAGTATAGCATAAACCAATTCTTTGGTTGGTTTTTGATCTTTTAGTTTTTCTCTGACCTCTTCAAAAGTTACTTTATAGTCGCATCCTAATTTATAATCACCACATCCATAAGCGGTTTTTCCTTTCATAACTATTCCTTTTTTACATTTAGGACAGGCTATTGCATCTGGTGTTGTTTTTGCGGCTGTCTTTTTAGGTTCTAATTTGAGTTTGAAATTTTCATCAAAACGAAGCAAACCTTCTACTGTACCAGCATTAGTTTTGATGTCTTTTAAATTTACTGTTGATCCTTTTTGGAGTAATCGCAAGTATTGGTTCTCTGATATTTTTTTCTCTCCGAAAGTAAATGGCAATACGAAATTACAACCTGCTTTATAATCACCACATCCATATGCTGATTTCCCTTTTACCAGTGTTGTTTTTTTGCATTTTGGACAGACTTCGGCCAAAATTCCTGCCGCTTTCTTTTTCTCAACGATAGCTTCTTGTTTCTGAATCGTTCCTGCATGCGAAATATTGGCACGTCTGGTTTCGCTTCGTACTTCATACACCAAAGCATCGACCATGCGTTTCATATTACTGATAAATGCACCAGCGGTATATTCTCCTTTTTCAATATCCTTTAACTGTTTTTCCCAAGTACCGGTAAGCTCAGCCGATTTTATTAATTCATTTTGAATAGTATCAATAAGTTGAATCCCCGTTGGTGTTGGTAAAACTTGTTTTTTGTTTCGAACTATGTATTGGCGCTTGAAAAGTGTTTCGATAATATTGGCTCGGGTTGATGGACGCCCGATACCGTTTTCTTTCATCAGTTCGCGCAAATCTTCATCATCTACTTGCTTACCTGCGGTTTCCATAGCACGTAATAAGGTTGCTTCTGTAAACTGATTGGGCGGTTTGGTTTCTTTTTGCAAAAATGAAGGTTCATGTGGGCCTTTTTCTCCCAAAACAAAACTCGGTAATAGGTCGGCTTCTTTTTCTTTTGCGTTTGGATCTTCAAATACTATTCGCCATCCTTTTTTTAAGATTTCTTTTCCGGTGGTTTTAAAAGTTACATCGGCAGCTTTTCCTATTACTGCGGTGTTGGCTACCAAACAATCGTCGTAAAAAACAGCAATAAAACGTTTTACAATAATGTCATATACTTGTTGCTGATTGTACGGCAGATTGTTTTGTATTCCCGTTGGAATAATCGCATGGTGATCTGTTACTTTTTTGTCGTTGAAAACCTTAGGCGATTTTTTGATTTTTTTCTCTAAAAGCGGCTGTGTTAACTCTGAGTAATTGGTTAATTTCCCAAGAATACCAGGTACTTTCGGGTAGATGTCGCTTGGTAAAAATGTGGTATCAACTCTCGGGTAAGTAACTACCTTTTGTTCGTATAAAGTTTGTACAATTTTTAGTGTTTCATCTGCCGAAAAACCAAACTTAGTATTGCAATACACCTGTAAACCGGTTAAGTCAAAAAGCTTTGGCGCATATTCATTACCATTCTTTTTTTCGATGGAAACAATTTCAAAATCACTTTCTTTGACTTTTTCGGCCAAAATTTCACCGTCTTCTTTTTTTAGAAAACGACCTTCTTCATAACTGAAAAGTGTTTCTCTGTATAAAGTTTGTAACTCCCAATAGGGTTGTGGTTTGAAATTCTCGATTTCTTTGAATCGGTCTACTACCATGGCCAATGTTGGGGTTTGCACCCGCCCAATTGACAATACTTGTTTGTATCCGCCATGCTTTACGGTGTACAAACGCGTGGCGTTCATGCCGAGTAACCAGTCGCCAATGGCTCTGGAAAATCCTGCGTAGTATAGATTATCGTAGTTGGTGGATGGTTTCAGGTTTTCAAAACCTTCTTTTATGGCTTCGGTAGTAAGGGATGAAATCCATAGGCGTTTTACTTCGCCTTTATAATGGGCTTCATTCATTACCCAACGCTGAATGAGTTCTCCTTCTTGCCCAGCATCCCCGCAGTTTATAACCAACTCGGCTTTGTCAAATAGGCTTTTTACAATTTTAAATTGCTTTTGAATCCCTGAATTTTGAACCACTTTGGTTTCAAATTTTTCGGGAAGCATAGGTAGGTTGTTCAAATCCCAACTTTTCCAATTGGGTCTGTAATCATTAGGTTCTTTTAGGGTGCATAAATGACCAAAAGTGTAAGTTACAGCATAACCATTTCCTTCGTAATACCCATCGTGTTTGGTATTGGCTCCCAGAACGGATGCGATTTCTCGTGCGACACTTGGTTTCTCAGCAATACAGACCTTCATTTTCTCCTTCTAATTTGAAGGCGCAAATTAGGAATTTAGAAATTGGTATTAAAGAGAAACTTTATGGAGTTATGAACGGAGTGAGTGAGTCATTGCGAGGAACGATGCAATTGCACTATCAGAAACCAATCCAAAAAAATCATTGGAGGCGGATATGCTAAATGCGATTGCATCGTTCTTCGTAATGATTTTGATTGTGAATTAAATAAAGACATTTTTGAATTCTTTCAGATATTTTGGTCTTTCAGTCGTTTAATTTCCTTTGTTAGTGTTTGTTTCTCGGTCCTTGATTTTGTCAGCTTAATGGCTTGCTCGTAATGATTAATAGCTTTGTTACTATCGGTGTCTGCATACAAGTAACCTAACAATCCGTGATAATAGTTATTATCAGTCAAGTTAAGTTTATGAGCTTCTGGTATGGCTTTTTCGTGTCCGTAAACTTTGGCAAAGGCAAATGTTCTGTTTAATGCTGTTATGGGCGAATACTCAATAAGTATGAGTTGGTTATATAATTGTAAAACGTGATCCCATTTATTTTTGTCTGTAGATGTTGAGTGCCAATAGGCGATACCTGCTTCTAAATGGTATTTCGAGATTTCGTTCCCGTTACAGGCTTTTACTAAATAATAGTTTCCTCTTTCGATCAACGATTTATCCCATAAGTTTTTGTCTTGTTCATCAAAGAGGATGGCATCACCATTTATGTTTACTCTTGCTTCAAGCCGTGAACTCTGGAAACATAGTAAGGCTAATAAAGCGTTTGTTTGTGGTGTATTGGTAAATGAATTTTCTGTTAACAGGAGTGTAAGTCTGATTGATTCCGAACAGAGTTCTTTTCGGATAAGTTGGTTATTGGTTTTAGAAAAATAACCTTCGTTAAAAAGTAAGTATAAGGTTTTTAAAACAGTATCTAATCGCGATTTGATTTCAGTTTCGCTTAATGATTTGATTTGAAAGTTGTCGCTACGAAGATTAGTTCTTGCTCTTTGTAGTCGTTTTTTAATGGTTTCAGTTTTGGTCAGAAACGCGTTTGCAATTTCTTCTATAGAAAACCCACAAAGAATTTGAAGTGCCAAGCAGATTTGACTTTCGGTTGAATTAGTTGAATTGCAAACCGCAAAAATCATGGCTAATTGGCTGTCAGAAATTGTCTGACTGCTAAATTCAAAATCCTGTTCTGCTTCATTTTCATTCAGTTTAATAGTATCTCTGATTTGAGTTTCAAAAACTGTAAGGTGTTTGAAATAGTCTTTTGCTTTATTTTTGGCAACGGTATATAACCAAGCTGTTGGATTTTCGGGTAGTCCTTTAATTGCCCAATATTCTGATGCTTTCAAAAATGTTTCGCTTGCAATGTCTTCGGCAATTTCAATATTTTTTAATTGAAACGTTTTACAAAGTACAGCTACAATCTTGCTATACTCCGTCCTGAACAAATGCGGAGTGATTTCGTTTAATTCCATAGTAAAAAAAGGTCTTTGCATCGCTACAAAGACCTTTGTAAAAAGTTACAATACGCTAATTTCCCTAATCTCAAGACTACCGCCTGCGGAAAAAACCGGACAATCCTGCACTAAAACGGAGGCTTCCTCAATTGATTCGGATTTTATGATGGTATAACCCATAATTGATTCCTTAATTTCAGTATAAGGCCCATCCGAGATTATGTCATTATCTGTCATTACTTTGCCAGTACTTACTAGGCGGTTTCCTCTGTCGGATAATTTGTTCTGTGCTGCAAAGCTTGCGACCCAATTGATCCATTTTTGTGTAGTTGCCTGCATTTCTTCTGGTGATAATTCAGGCATTGACTTGTAGTCTCCTCTAAATACTAATAAGAATTCTTTCATTTGTTTACAATTTTATTGTTTGTCTTAATGACGATTGATATTGCCAAAGGGGGACAAAGTTTTTTAATTTTTTTGTTGAGGTATGTCTGCTTTTAAGTTTAACAACTTCGGTATTTAAATCTTCAACAACAAGTCGCTACTGTATCTATCGGAGTTTTTATGTTTGCTTGATCTATTTAATTTGGAGAATAGCTTGTTTTAGTCAAAATGCGGTCTTCAATGTTTCCTACCAAATCTCCAAATTTCGCACTTGTCTGTTTTTTGATTTCTATCCATTCTTTATCGGCTCTAAATTGTTCCCAGGCTTGCTTCATGGTTATTTCATTGGGCCATTCTAAAAGATAAATAAATTCAACTTTGTTTTCTGATTTTGATTCCCAAATAGAAGAAATTTTAAAGTTGTATTTCTTCATTATGCGCATAGCATGATCTCGAAATCGATCATGAAAATCTTTCTTGTTATTTTCAAATATTTCATAAACACGCAATTCATAAATAGGATTTGGTTTTTTATCGGTGGCTACAACAGTTGTATTTTGACATTTTACAGATGTTGTAATTAATAATAAAGTCAATAAAAGTAATTTCATATTTGATGATTTATTGTGTTCATTTTGAAGGTTTACTCGGTACAATCAAAACTAGCGGTTGGTTTTTTATACACGCGTAAATTTAATAAAAAGATTACAAAACAAAAGCTGCCTTATAAAAATCAAAGAATTTCCAAACACAAGTCAAGCTGCTACGTTGACGAAAGCTGATTTAAGCAATTATTGTTTGATAAATTTTTCGACATTTGGGATTTTCTTTAATGATTTTGTGTTTTCATCAAGAATTTTTGAGGCGGTTTTGTTTATTTTTTGAAGAGGAATTGTTTTCCATTTTTCTAAATCCTTTTCAAAATCGGTATTAAATAACTCTTTGGATAAATCTCTGATCACGCAAAATGCTGCAATCGAATGCCCGTTTTGGCTATCATAATTGGCATTATTTATAAAAAAGCCAACTCTTTTCAGTATTTCATTTTCTGTTTTATATAATGCCAATTCGGTCAATTTTGCTCTATATTCTAAATCTGCAGAACCTATGCCTTTTAATTGTGGGAATAATTTATAGTCCGCAAAATGTCTGCCTTCATGACCAAGATAACTAACTTTAAAAGCTTCTGATTTTAAATCATACGCTTTTTTTACACAAAACAAGGCTTCGTTGGTTGCCCAGCCAGCTGGATAGTACCTGCCCAAAGTGGCATATTCGCTCCAACCCAAAGTAATAAAATCATCCATAAAGTAGATTTTGACTAAAGTTTCCTTTCCGTCATAATTGAGCTTATAGATAGTATCTTTTTCTGTTTTCCAAACTAACAAATCATACAAATTTCCTGTTTTTCCAAACCCTGTTGTATGATACCCTAAACTAGAGATGTATTTTTTTTGATATACATCGATACTGTCCTCATTGATGGTTAAATTTTTTGCAGCTGAAAAATTGGCTTTAAGAAAATCAGAAACATTTTTCATCATGAGGGTATCGTTTTTATTTTCTTTGTTTAAGAATGATAACCGCCAATAATCTCTGTAAATTTTTAAAAGCTCATCCATTTTTGATTTTCGGGTTTCCAGGAAATCACTTTTATCTTCTTCAAACTTGAATCGGTTTTCAAAATTCGATTTGAATTGTAGGTCCTTTTGAGCTATTTTTTT